>NZ_JBFTQY010000017.1:0-237479 GCF_056399245.1 Rhizobium sp. 01N447_2 | reverse complement strand
GAAGATCACCCCATCCCGTCTCTCCCGGCCACCATCCTTGCCCGGGCTTAAACGCTGGAGCCACCAACGGTCATCAGCGCTCGACGCTTCTGCCTGCCAAACCGGCAGCGCCATCGAATCTGCCCCACTTACCCCCGCGAGAGTCCAAGATGCACAGTTTGGTTGGATCTTAATGCCTTGAAATCATGGTAAACACGCCATTAACCAGAAGCGATATCCGCCTTAGCTTCCGCCATGGCCGCGAATTTTAGACGAGACGCTCACTTCCGATAAGGTTTAGGGTTTCGGGTGCCGTCAGGCGTACGAAAGCCTCTCATGCAGGAACCCGCGGTCCGCACACTCCGGTCTATGGGGTTTTGTGTTTCAGGGCGGCCCAGGGGCACTCAATCACAGCAGCGTCCGTAGGACCAAGCGCGTTGAAGAAGGCGTCTGCAGGCGTGATCGCAGAGATTTTCGCAGAGACTCCGAGAGAGTTTTCAAGACTGAGAGTTATCGCCACTCCACTTGGCGCAAGCCATCCCGTTGGCCGACGTTGATGTGAGGTGGCCACATGAATGAACAGGCTATGCCGGGTCATGAAGCGTTCTCCCGGTTCGTTGCCGCCGTGTCTGGCGGCCCGCGCGGCTGTCGCCACCGTTCGAATACGTCAATGATGATCATGCGTCCGCCACAGCAGGGACATGACGGGCGAAAGTCGGTCTGTTCGTCCGCTGCGTCGTGACAGGGAGCGACGTTCAGGAGTTCGCGCGCGCGTGCGATGCTGCTCGTGCGGGAGCCGCCGGCGAGCAGGCCGTAGTGACGAATGCGATGGAAGCCGCGCGGCAGGACATGGAGGAGGAAGCGGCGGATGAACTCGTCGGTGGTGAGCGTCATGATCTGCTGCCGGTCCGCTCCATCGCGGCGGTAGTCCTTGTAGCGGAAGGTTACGCCGCTCTGGTCGAAGCTGATGAGGCGGCTATTCGATATTGCGACCCTATGAGTGTAGCGCGACAGATAGGCGAGCACCGCTTCCGGGCCGGCGAAGGGTGGCTTGGCGTAAACGACCCAGCGCGTCTTGCGGACCGGCGACAGGTGACGCACGAATGCCCGGCGATCAGCCAAATGTGCTGCCGATCCGAAGAAGGCAAGCCGGCCGGCGTCGTGGAGCTGGAGGAGCCGAGTGAGGAACAGGCGGCGGAACAGCTTGCCCAGCACACGCACCGGCAGAAGGAACGCAGCACGCGACGAGATCCATCGTTTCCCGTCGAGGGCAATGCCGCCGCCCGGCACAATCATGTGAACATGGGGATGATGCATCATTGCCGAGCCCCATGTATGCAGGACAGCCGTGATGCCGATGCGTGCGCCGAGATGCTTCAGGTCGGCAGCGATCGTCAGCATCGTTTCCGATGCGGCCTTGAACAGCAGGTCATAGACCAGCGCCTTGTTTTGGAATGCGATGTCGGCGACCCCGGCGGGCAGTGTGAAGACGACATGGAAGTATCCCACCGGCAGCAAGTCGGCTTCTCTTTCAGCGAGCCAGGTGCGTGCGGCAGCACCCTGGCACTTCGGACAATGCCGGTTGCGGCAGGAATTGTAGGCGATGCGCCATTGGCCGCAATCCTCGCAGGCCTCGACATGTCCGCCCAATGCAGCGGTGCGGCAGTGCTCGATCGCGGACATCACCTTGAGCTGGGCTAAGCTGAGATGTCCTTCATGGGCTGCCCTGTAGGCGGGTCCGGCGAAACGGAAGATATCGGCGACCTCTATCGAGGTGCGCACGGCTCAGCCGTCGGGCGTCTTGCCTTCCATCAGCGCCATCAGCCGGTCAAGCGGCCCCGCGACCGCGTGGATCGTCCGGGTCGAGACCTTGGCATAGAGCGCGGTTGTCTCAAGCTTGCTGTGTCCGAGCAGAACCTGGATGACCCTGATATCGGTGCCGTCCTCCAGAAGGTGGGTGGCGAAGCTGTGCCTTAATGTATGCGGGCTGACGCGCTTGCGGATGCCGGCAACCTCGGCTGCTTCCTGCACCGCGCGATGCAGTTGCCGCGACGAGATCGGATCGGTGCAACTGCGCCCCGGAAACAGCCAGCCATGGGGTAACATGACGCCGCGCCGCTTTCCTTCGCGCCACCACAGTCGCAGCAGTTCCAGGAGTTGCGGCGAGAGCATGGCGTTGCGGTCCTTGCGCCCTTTGCCCTGTTCAACGCGTATCAGCATGCGTGTCGAGTCGATATCGTCGACCTTGAGGTGCGCAACCTCGGAGACGCGCAAGCCCGCGCCATAGGCAACGCCGAGCGCCGCTTTATATTTGATGCCTGGTGCCGCCTCGAGCAGCAGTGCGGCTTCCTCCACGCTCAGCACCTCGGGCAGCTTGCGCGGATTGCGGGTTATCACCAGCGCTCGCGCCATATCCCGCCGCCTCAGTGTCACCGTGAACAGAAAGCGCAGCGCCGAGACTGTGCTATTGATCGTCGCCGGGCCTACACCGTTCTCTTGCTGATACAACTGGAAGCGCCGTATGTCTTCGGCCGTCGCGGTGTCGGGCGTGCGCCCAAGAAAAGCGGCGAAGCGCCGGACATGACGAATGTAGTCATGCTGCGTATGGGTTCCCAAACCCCGCATCACCATGTCTTGTTGCATGCGCTGGCGAAGCGGTGTGATCGGGGCATCGTTTGAAAAGCTGGCCATGGAAAGTTCCTCTCGTTGAAGGGAACTCAATCGTCTGGCAACAGCCTCTGCCTGCCTAGAACTTCAGATAATCACACCAACCTCACCGCGCGCACCCTCCCGCGAAGCGGGTTCGTGCATGTACCCCTTATCGGAAGTGATGCGTACACAGCTGTTGGACGGCCGCTTTGGCGATGGTATCGTGCTTTACGCCAGAAAATCCCGGACGTCTCGATGGCCCACACGATCTATATGATCAGCGACGCGCGCAAGACTTTCGCAACGGCGCTCGAACGTGCCAACCAGGGCGAGGAAATCATCATCATGCGCGGCAATGAGATCTATGGCCGCATTGGCCCGGCCGATGACGGAAAACGCCCATACGGCCTGCTGCGCCAGCGCGGCCTGCCGGACGATCTGTTCGACGAGGTCGATCCAGAACAGGCGGCAATCGACGCCGGCGACTGGAATGACGACATCGGTGTCTGGCGGCGCAGGCCAGCCGACCGCGAGCCCAAGGCATGAAGGTTTTGCTCGACAGCCAAGCCGTCTAGTGCCGGACAATCGGCAGCGACCGGTTGTCCGGCATGGCCCGGTCGCTGATCGAGGACAAGACCAACAGCGTCCTCGCCAGGCGGCCGCCGGYGYAGCGAAGTGGCCAGTTTGCGCAGCGAGCAGTTGACGATCAAAGCCGCCAGTCACGAGTGAGGGCGACATCCCCTCCCTGTCGATCCATCTCGGCCGCACCAAGAATTCCAGCACCAGCCATGACGACGTCGTCTATCTCACAGGCGCGACCCGTGGAGGCGCTGCACGCCTCGATATCGTCAGCCAAGATTGACAGCGGCAGTGTGTTTCGTGGGATCGATCGCCGGGGCAATGTATCCCGTCGGGCGCTCGACCCAAAAGCGGTCAACGATATYGTCAAGCGGCGGGTGGCAGAGGCTGGGCTGGAGCCTGGGGAGTTTTCGGCGCACGGACTACGCTCCGGTTATCTGACCGAGGCTGCTAACCGCAGGATCCCTCTTCTTGAGGCGATGGAGCAATCCCGCCTCCGCTCAGTTCAACAGGCCTCCAGCTATTATAACAATGCCGATCGGCGAAAGGGGCCCGCTGCACGCCTGTTCTGAAGCTTGCACCACTTTGCGACGGTAGCTACCTGCGAAAACGAAACCTCGCAACCATACGATCCGCAAAACCAAAGACTCCTTTCGAAGGCTTTCGCGCCAGAGCTTTTGGTAGCAGCCTGCAGACTTTTGCCCGAGCTTAGCTACCGGCGCCGCCCGCCCGGAGCCCAAGGCCTATCCAACTTTTCGCCCGGCTGGCGCATTTGCCCGCAGAAGCGCCATCAGCATCGGGCCGATCGCGAATTCGCCCTTTTCGCTTCGCCGCGTCAGGCCACGAAGATAGCCCCCGGCCGAATTAATGTGGCCGCCTCGCTCCAGGATGCATGCCATCACGGTCGCGGCGTTTTCCGGACCCATCACATTGGCGGCCTCTTCGTAGGCCGATGGACTGACGCCCAGCATCGATCGAACGATGACGGCTGCGGCCATCAGATCGCGCCAGTTGCGGATCGCGCCATCTGGCCCATAGGCAAGGATTTCCGGGCAGGCCTGCAGAACCAGGCCGAGTGGGAAGGATTTCAGCCCGCCACCATCATTGCGGACCCCTGGCCGTCGACTTTGCTCTTCCTCCTTCTGCGCGAAGGGATGGCCTGTCTCACCCCTTCCCTTCGCGACCGTCACGGACCCCCGGTCGTTGTCTGGCTCAGCTGTCGCGCCCTGCTTCGGTTCGAAGCTTGGTTCAAATTCAGAGGTAGATTCGGGATTTGAATTCTGTATGTGACGCTCGATATAATCGGCATTGCCGCGCTGTTTTGTTGATTTAACCTGAATTTCCAGCTGGTTAAGAATATTTGTCCGCAGGCCCGTCAATTCATCCAGCAACAGTTCGAGCTGTGCTGTCGTCGGCGATCGCGGCAGGCCTTCGATCAGATCTCTAAATTCGCTGTAGAGGCCTTGCCAATCCCCAGGGATGTCTTCTTCAACKGCCGCTTCGATCAGTTTTGCAATGTCACGGCGGCAAAGAGTGATGCGTTCACGCAGACGCTGGACATGCAGCCGCTCAGCCATCACCGCGGCCGCGAGCTGTTCGATCTCCTCGGCACGGGCAAGCAATGGCGCCAGCGAGAAGCCGAACGCCTCGTCGACCTCCCCTGCCCTGTCCCTGCGGACGTAACGCTTGCCGTTGGGGCTGTCCTTGCGCAGCAGAAGACCTGCGTCGACGAGCGCGGCGAGATGACGCCGCACCGTTTGTTCGGCCATGCCATGCGTTCTGAGCGAAAGCTGGATATTCGACGGGAAGACGATCAGACCGTTTCCCTGGGCCAGCTCGTTCTTCGGATAAAAGCTCAAAAGAGCGTTGAGCACGGCAAGCGCCCGATCGCCAATGCCGAGCAGCGGCTTTGCTTCGCACAGCGCGCGAAACAATTTCCACTTATCGACCGACTGATCCGGTTTGATCTCCCCGGCCATGACCTGGCTTGCGAGCATGCCAAGCGTCATCGACCGCCGCCCGAAGGGCGTCGTTACACTTCCGGTTTCCATACCTTCCACCTCAACGAGGCAAAAGAAATCCGCTCACCAAAACGGCGCCAAAAACTCTTGACAGCGATTCTCGGAAGTGCGATTCTCGGAGGTGTTCAGGACTACGAGGAAAGCTTCCGTGACGGTGACGTTCGGGGGCTTTTTTCTTTTGCGCGTTAACTCCTATCCGAATTGTCAGCTGACAACCGGTCTAATTGCCTCATTTTCCTTCATTTTCCTCTTCAAACTCGGCGGCGAGGCCTATCAACCGCTGAGCCAGGAATTCCGAAAACGCCGCCGATTTGACGGTGATGCGAAAGGTTTTGCCGGAGCGGGCCACCAAAGCAAGCGGCGCGCCGCCCTGGGTCCGGAGCGTCTGCTCGGCCCGCTGAGGTGCACTCTTCTCCTCTACCGCCTTCCAGATGACATCGAAGCGGCTGTTGGTCTCCAACGTCACGAAACCAGCAGCTCTGATGGCAGCCTGCGCCTTTTTCTGCCCGCCCGTCTCCCTGAATTTCTCGGCAAACGCCAACCAGCGCGGGCGTCCGACCTTGGGGGCCGGCCCGATGGCGAGAATGATCTCGGGATCGATCGTCTGAGCCACCTGCAGGAGCCTTGACGTTTCCGGCTTGTCTGTCGCCAGCGCCTTGGCAATCATGTCACGGCTGAAGCCATGCTCGTCCATGCGGCGTGCAAACAGTGCCCGCTCGATAAAACTCAAGTCGACACGGGGGCCGTTCTCCTGGCCCTGTGCAAGGATCAGCTCTTCATCTGTGAGCTTTCGTACAACGGCCTTAACAGGAACCCCGATCTCAGCGGCCGCCCGCAGGCGCCTGTGGCCATAGGCGGCCTGGTAGTGCCCGGCCCTTGCCGGGTCCGGCCGCACCAGAATTGGAACCTGCTGTCCGCTTTCCTGGATGGACTGCTTCAATCGCTCGAACTCGGCATCCTTGTCGACCGGGATACGGTCGCGGATGAAGGACATTTCGACGGCAGCCGGATCGATCTCCAGCACCTTGTCGCCGGAGGCCAGCGATTCGCGTAGCGCCTTGGCGGCGGCTGCTTCCTCTCCCAGCCGTCCAAGCGACAGGTTCATCGCCTTGACAGCTCCCGATGGCCGATGCGGCTGTTGCACGCTTGGCACCTCCGGTCGTGTCGGCTCGACGGCGCCGACCATGCTCTTCAGGATGTCGCGTCCTTTTGGGCTCATGTCCTGCTCCATGCGCTGCGAATGAGTTGCTCGACCTCGGCATTGACGCTGTCGACGGATTCAACGCCGCGGTCATAGGTCTGGCGATGCATCGTCTCGCGTCCAGCCTCGTAAATTGTCTGCTTCGACAGGCCCGCATCCGAGACCGCTGTCGACTTGACCATCATCGATGTCAGCACGCGCTCGCCGAACAGACTGCGCAGGAAGGCGACGATCTGCGCCTGCGGTCCATCATTGGACTCATAACGGGTGATCAGATAGCGCATCCAATCATAATCGAGATTGCCGCCTGCCTGCTTGACCACAGCCAGAAGGTCGGAGGTCATCGTCAGGAACTGGTTCATCGACGCCACGTCGAGCATCTGCGGATGGACGGTGATGAGAACCGAGGTGGCAGCGCAGAGAGCAGACAGCGTCAGAAAGCCGAGCGTCGGCGGGCAATCGATGATGACGACATCGTAGCTCTGCTCCAGCGAATGCAGCGCATTGCCGACCCGCATRAAGAACATGTCCTTGTCGTCGCGGTTGGTGTCGGCGAGCGCCTTTGGGGTATCGTGTTCGAACTCGTGCAGTTCGAGATTGCCGGGAATGAGATCGAGGCCCGGAAAATAGGTCTGGCGAACAATGTCGGCTACGTCGCGGCGCGTTTCGTCATATTTGATGGCACCGTAAAGCGTCTCGTTTTCGCCGACGTCGAATTCGGGCTGATATCCGAGCATCGCCGACATCGATGCCTGCGGATCGAGATCGACGGCGAGCACGCGGTAGCCGCGAAGGGCCAGGAACTGCGCCAGGTGGATTGATGTCGTCGTTTTGCCGGAGCCACCTTTGAAATTGGTGACGGCGATGACCTGGAGATGGTCGCCCGGTCGGCGCATCGGCAGATAGGAGGGTTTGGTGCGCCCGAGATGGTGGCGCATTGCATGGATTTCCTCAAGCGAGAACACTCGTCGACCGGCGGCAGTCTTTTCCGGATTGATGCTTTCCACCTGGGCGGCGAGGTGGCGAACATAGCTGTCGGTCACGCCGAGCAGCTTGGCAGTCTCGGTGCTGCTGAACCGCCTTAGCGATTTGCGGGCGTCGGGCGAAAATAACCGCTCGAACAGCACCTGCAATTGACTGCTGAGCATCGTCGAGTCCTGTGCGATCGTCTCGTCGATCGAGACTCGCGTCGCTCTCTTGGCTTTCTCAACAATCGCGGCCTTGGTCGGCATTCACGCAAATCCTGATAAATTGGGTCATTTTGCGCAAATGATCGTGAGTCTGCCGATTCCGTCAAGCGAATTCTTGGTTATCCAGTGGTTAACAACCCGGATTCGACGAAAAAATCATGTGGAATTCCGGAATCTTAGCTCAATTGTCAGCTGACAATGGCGGTCGTGTCCGAATCCATAAAGCCAGCCCTAAAGTATCGAGGCACATTTTCGACCCGACTCAGCGTCGTTGCCGGCTGATCATTTATAAGCGGGCGAACGGTAAATGTTTTCGGTTTCCAGCCCACGGACGGGTTCATTGCCAGAAGGCTTGTCACTTCCATCCTGAGTTTCAGAATCGCGGCGCGACGGGGCGAGGCCCAGCATTTGTTCGAGACGACCAGCATTGAGCGGAGCGCTTATTCCCTTGAAGTTCATGATCCATCTTTCGTCTGCGCATGGATTGCGTAAAGCGCAGAGATAAGCGCAATTTTAACCCGCCGAGAACAGGCCAGCGGTGTTATCACCACCTTTTCCGACGCGAAGCAGGAAGTGGAGGGGAGGGGAGGGGAGGGCCTCTATCTTCCAAACGCCGCCCCAAAATGCGGCAGCGACGCTAGACGTCCCGGATCACTTCTGTGCACAGAGATCAAAGAGGGGCCCGCAGAGACGAGCCCGACACACGAAAGGCCGCATCTGCGCAGACACCGGCGAACCGACACTGTCTCGGATCATGCGTCATCGCCAGAATTCCGAAATGCCGGCTGCGGGCCTTACTACAGGCGAAGCTGCTGTCCGCTATCGGGGGAGGGGACCTCTAACCCGAACTTTCTCGTCGATCTAAGTCGCCTGAATGTTGGGGCAGAGGCATTGGAGGGGTAGCGTTTCGTTTGCCCGGAGGTCCGATTTGGCCAGGCCATGACATCAGTCCAACCCCATGCCGGCAGCTGAGGGCTAGCAGGGTTATCGACATCCTCGGGCGTCATGACCGTAACCGGCGCTTTGGTCACACCTCGGAGGTTTTGGCCACTGGTGGAAGACAATTTGCCACGCGTCGTCGTTTTTCCGCCAGCGTGTCGTTCTGCGAGTTCGGCGATCCGGCTGCTGCAAAATGTAGTTGAGTTGGTAGAGGCCTTCAGCAAGCTGGCGGATCGAGAATTCGGAGCATGACCAGCCTTCAGGTTCCGGCTTTTTGTAACACTCCAAAAGGTTCTCTATGACGAATTCGCGGTCGTAGGCTTTACCGCTTGCGCCGATCTCCCAAAAATCATCGGCCGTCATTTTGAGAAGGTCTCCGCGGCTGGTGCCAAGCTCTCGATGATGGAAAAGCGGTTCGCGAGCCCTGAGTTCGCCAAGGATTGCATGGAGATCAGGGGTCAGCAGATTCCCTCCTTCAAACGTATATCGACGGCCCATTTCTCTATAGCATCGAGGCTGGTAGAAGATCGTGAACGAGAATGGTGCGGCAGATGCCAAACCTCGATTTGAAGACGTTTTTGCTACCTTCTAGTGGGCAACCGCAAATATGGCAGCCCTGATGGCTCCCTATATTCTGCTATAAGTCCATCCCACGAAGTCCCAAAGCGTGTTCGCGTTCGGCTGGCACTGACAGCTTTTCTGCTCGGTCTCGGTTTTCCTATCATCGCGATGAAGGCTGGCGAACTCCACTTGAAGGGGCCACAATTTCCGTAAGGTATCGGATGATGATCGCTTAGAGCGCCCGCGATTATTGGCGTGACTTGCCATGTCACACCCGATAATTCCGCGGCAGGAGTTAGTTGATCTGGCTCTGCCTATGACCATCGACGATAGGGGCGAGCGTGTTGGTCAGGTAGGCTTGCGGATCGACGGCATTGGGCTTGTACATCTCAATGAGCGAGGCGATGGTTGCCCAGTTCTCCGCTCCCGCGTCATGCCCGGCGAAGAGAGTGTTCTAGGCGAATCAGGTCTCGGCGGTTATGCTCAACAGCGCTGGTTGGATTTTGCATTGGTGTCGCAGACCTTGCCACTGGTGCGATAACCCGGATCCAGCCTGTCTTCCGCAACCAGCACTCTTTCCTAGCGGAACCTATTGGCGAGTTCGCTTCCGCCTGCCGAATTTCTTCTTGTTTACCTGCGGTTTACCATAATCCTCCCCGGCGCCGGCCGAGCCTGCGGCGGTGCGGCGGCGCGGCGGTCGATGCCGCGCCCCGTCAGCGGGCGCTGCATGGGTCAAAGGTCGAGCCTATCGCGCCTTCGTTCCCTCGCGATTGGTGAAACGAGCGTTGCCCAAACCTGTGCCTATGGTCAGCACGGCCCATCTCGACACGTCGTTCATAAAAGGGATCTGCGACAATCCTTGCACGACGGCGTCGTTGTGCATCATCACGAATGTGCTGTCCTCGCCGATCTCAGGAATGGCCTTCATCAGTGCGGCGGGAAGGTTGAAACTGTCGCTCTCCCAGTTTCCGCCCGGAAGGTTCTGTCCACCGCGTTCGATGGAGCCATCGGCTTTGATGATGCCGGGGCATGCGATCCCGATGATAGGCGCCGGCTTGAGATTGGCCTTTTCGGCCTTGCCGATCAGATCGCGCAACATCGCGGCCAACTTCTCGATGGTGGCCGTGCGGCTCGGCTCGTCGTCGGCATGACGCCAGATGGCTGAATCCCAGACGCTCGCATCAGCGAAATTGGGCACGTCGTCCTTTCCGAATTTAACGACGCCGGCGCGAACATTCGTGCCGCCGATATCGACTGCCAGGATCGCCTCATGGCCTTTGAACATCCAGCGCGGCATCAGATGGACCGAGCCGATCAGTCCGGCTTCATCGGGGTGGTGAACGATCGGCACGACTTCGACGTCAACGCCGGCCGCCTTGAGAATAACCATGGTCCTGGCGATCGCCAGCTCGCCAAAGCGGCTCTGCCGGAAGCCGCCGCCAACGACGATGCGTTCCGTCTTGACCCAGCGCTTATCCTTCAGGAACTTTCCGATCACGTCGGCAAAGTCCTGGGCGAAGTCCTCCACCGCCCCCATGACCAAAGCCGCCGCTTCCATATCGTCGCCTTTCAGAAAGGCATCGATCTTCTTCTTGGAAAGCTTCGCTGTCGCGGTCTTGCCGATCGGGTCGTCTCCGACCTTGCGGATGCGTTTTCTCCAATCGTCGAGCTTCTGCTGGAAAGTCTTCTTGTTGGCGTTGTCGCCAACGAAACCATCCTTGTCACGCAGTTCGTTGTTGTAGTCGTCGATCGTCACCAATGGCAGGTTTAACGCGCCATGCGCCAACGGGGCATTGACCTCATCACGGGGCTCGGAACTGCTTTTGGCCATCAATGTACCTTCTACGGCGCGAGTGCTCGAACGGGCGGCGTGATACAACGCGGACTAGCCTCCGTATGTTCCGGAGTCTGAAAGGCCACCTTGTCCTCGTCGGCCGGCGACCTAGCTTCAATGATTGCAGAGTTTGGAGAATGCCGTGCAGGACGACGACGCTACTCAGGAAATGCTTTCACTGGTCTTGGAAGAGCCCGACCACTGGGCGATGTTTCTCGATATCGACGGGACGCTGCTCAATCTTGCGCCCACGCCGGATGCGATCGAGGTCCCAGAAGCGCTTCCGGGACAACTTCATCGCCTGTCGAACAAGCTCGGCGGCGCCTTGGCGCTGGTCACCGGCCGATCACTTTCTTATGCAGACGAGCTGTTCAAACCCTTTGAATTTCCGACGGCAGGCCTTCACGGCGCCGAAATCAGGAACGCGGCAGGAATGCAGACGGTCGAGGCGACAGCTGAGTTTCAGGCACTGAAGCATGCGCTGACCGCGGAAGCCGAGCACTATCCTGGCGTCTTGATCGAGGACAAGGGCGCGGCCGTTGCCGCCCATTACCGGCTGGCGCCCGAATATGAAAAGGTGCTCGAAGACCGCATGCACCATTATGCCGAGCTCGCCGGGCCGAACTGGGCATTGCAGCTCGGCAAGATGGTATTCGAGCTGCGTCCGGCCCGGTCGAGCAAGGGCGATGCGCTGGAGCGGTTCTTCCAGTCCGACCCGTTCAAGAACCGCTGCCCGATTACCATCGGCGATGATCTGACTGACGAGTCGATGTTTGCGATCGCCAATGCGCGTGGTGGCGTTTCCGTGCGCGTCGGCGCGATCGGTGCTCCGAGCTGCGCCACGAGCCGGCTGTCCTCTTCTGCGCTGGTCAGAAACGTGATTGCCGCCTTGGCGGCCTGAGGCACGCCGTTGGGCGATGTGCATGCGGATTGCTGTCGTCTTTACGCCGGCTGCGCAGCGTCAATTGTCAAAAAAGTATCGGTTTTAGCCGGGAATCGTGGTGGCGGGCGTGACATGAGCCCATTACACTCCCCTTCAACAATAAAGCCAAAAAGGGAATTTGGCTGGCGGGCCTGGAACCGTCCTCGGAGGAGGAGACAATGGAACCTGACTTGGAAGTCATTCAGATCCGGCCCGGCGAATCTTTCGCAACGAAGGCGCATGGCTATCCCTACCATACGGTTCGCTGGCATTTTCATCCGGAATACGAACTTCATCTCGTCGTGGCGACAACGGGACGCTATTTCGTCGGCGACTTCATCGGCGAATTCGAACCGGGCAACCTTGTGCTTGCCGGGCCTAATCTTCCCCATAACTGGATCAGCGATGTCCCGAAAGGATCGAGCATTCCACTTCGATGCCAGCTCATCCAGTTCAGCGAGAATTTCATCAGCGGCACGATGAAGGTCCTGGCCGAACTCGGGTCCTTCGATCCGGTTCTTGAAGCCTCGCGGCGCGGCGTGCTCTTCGGCGCCGATACCAGCCGGCAGGTAGCTCCCCTGATGAACGAGGTGCAGCAGGCACACGGTGTGCGTCGTATCGAGCTCTTCATGATGATCGTCGGCCTGCTCAGCCGGGCGCAGGATTCCCAGCTTCTCGCCAGCCCCAGCTATCTGCCCGATCCATCGGGCTACATGTCGGCCGGCATCAACAAGGCGCTCGCCTATATCAGAGAGAACCTGACGAAATCCTTCGACGAAGCTGATCTCGCGGCAATTGCTGACCAATCGACCGGCGCCTTTTCGCGCGCGTTCCGACGCCATACCGGCATGTCGCTGGTACAGTATGTGAAACGCCTGCGCATCAATCTCGCCTGTCAGATCCTGATGAGCGATGACCACGCCTCGATCACCGATATCTGCTTCGAGGTCGGCTTCAACAATCTGTCCAACTTCAACCGACAGTTTCTCGCGGAAAAGGGCATGACGCCTTCGCGTTTCCGGCGGTTGTTGGGCGACAATATCAATGTGGCAAAGGCGGCCTAGAGGAGCCGAACGAGCACGGTCCAAGCGACGAGG
The DNA here is from genome assembly GCF_056399245.1 of Rhizobium sp. 01N447_2. Taxonomy (NCBI): domain Bacteria; kingdom Pseudomonadati; phylum Pseudomonadota; class Alphaproteobacteria; order Hyphomicrobiales; family Rhizobiaceae; genus Rhizobium; species Rhizobium sp. 01N447_2. The sequence continues at coordinate 224,507 of NZ_JBFTQY010000017.1, read as the reverse complement.
GAGGACAAGGAGGAGGAACGAAAACTGACACTGACTTGAACGCTGGCACGCGATGAGCGGCTCGCGATCGGAGATGCTTGTCCTCAAAAACGTCAAACCACCGGGACAGGCGCGACCGTTCATTCAGCCGAACGGCCACAGCAGACAGTGCAATCACGAACCTACACAAATTTTACCAATGGGAGGAGATGGAAATGATGAAATTCTCAACGAAAGCGGCAGGCGCCGCGGTATTTGTCCTGTCCTTGCTGGGTGGTACTTCCGCCTTTGCGCAAACGGCCGTTGCGGATGCGACAGTGGCATTCCTCATGCCCGACCAGGGCTCAACCCGCTACGAGGASCACGATCACCCGGGCTTCGTCGCGGAAATGAAGAAGCTTTGCGCGTCGTGCAAGGTTCTCTATCAGAACGCCGATGCCGATATTGCAAAACAGCAGCAACAGTTCAATTCGGCCATCACGCAAGGCGCCAAGGTCATCGTGCTGGACCCGGTGGATTCGGCGGCGGCCGCATCGCTCGTCCAGCTCGCACAGAGCCAGGGGGTCAAGGTCATTGCCTATGACCGTCCTATCCCGAAGGGCAAGGCCGATTTCTACGTCTCCTTCGATAACAAGGCGATCGGCAAGGCAATTGCGGAATCGCTCGTCCAGCATCTGAAGGCTGAGAACGTGCCGACCGATGGCGGCGGCATCCTGCAGATCAACGGTTCGCCGACTGATGCGGCTGCCGGGCTGATCAAGGACGGTATTCACGAGGGTCTGGCGAGCGGTGGATACAAGACGCTTGCCGAATTCGACACGCCCAACTGGCAGCCCGCCAACGCCCAGCAATGGGCCGGCGGCCAGATCACCCGTTTCGGTAAACAGATCGTCGGCGTGGTCGCCGCCAATGACGGCACCGGTGGCGGCGCCATCGCAGCCTTCAAGGCGGCGGGTGTCGATCCCGTGCCGCCGGTGACCGGCAATGATGCGACGATCGCCGCGCTGCAGCTGATCATATCAGGGGATCAGTACAATACGATCTCGAAGCCCAGCGAAATCGTCGCGGCTGCCGCTGCCGACGTCGCCGTGAAGCTCCTGGCCGGAGAAACGCCGAAGGCCGAAATGACGCTCTACGACACGCCCGCACAGCTCTTTGTACCTGCGGTCGTCACTGCCGAAAACCTCAAGGCCGAGATCATCGACAAGAAGATCAACACCGCCGAGGAGCTGTGCACCGGCCGCTATGCCGACGGCTGCAAGAGGCTCGGCATCACGAAGTAATCGAGCCAAGGGAAAGCGCGGCCGGGCCACCGGTCGCGCTTCCGATCTTCGCTTTTTTCGAAAGGCCAGGCGATGTCTGAAACCTCTCATATTCCTGACCCTTCCCGTCAGCCTGTGCTCAGTCTGCGGGGAATATCGAAGAATTTCGGGGCGGTGTCGGCGCTCACCGATATCGAACTCGACGTGCATGCCGGCGAGGTCGTGGCGCTGGTGGGCGACAACGGCGCCGGCAAATCGACGCTGGTCAAGATCCTGGCCGGCGTGCACCAGCCAAGCTCGGGCACGATCCTGTTTGAGGGCAGGCCGGTGAACCTGCCGAGCCCAAGTGCTGCTCTCGGGCTCGGCATTGCAACGGTGTTCCAGGATTTGGCACTTTGCGAAAATCTCGACGTCGTCGCCAACATCTTTCTCGGCAAGGAGCTCAGCCCCTATCAGCTCGATGAGGTGGCCATGGAGATCCGGGCCTGGCAGCTCTTGAACGAGCTTTCGGCCCGCATTCCAAGTGTGCGCGAGCCCGTCGCCTCGCTTTCCGGCGGACAGCGCCAAACAGTGGCGATCGCTCGATCGCTTCTGCTCGAGCCGAAACTGATCATGCTCGACGAACCCACGGCTGCACTCGGTGTTGCCCAGACCGCTGAAGTGCTTGACCTCATCGAGCGCGTGCGGGAGCGCGGCCTCGCTGTCATCATGATCAGCCACAACATGGAGGATGTGCGCGCCGTTGCCGATCGCATTGTCGTCCTTCGCCTCGGCCGCAACAATGGCACCATGCCGCCTGACGCATCCAACGAGCAGCTCGTCAGCGCCATCACCGGTGCATCCAACAATTCCGTCTCCCGCCGCGCGTCGCGCCGCCAGGCGCAGAGCCAGCAGAACGAGGAGGGCAGGCCATGATGAAGACCATCGAGAATGATCCGGCGGCACCGGCGCTGCTCGACCGGCGTGATGAGAGAGTGCACCATGACGACAGTTTCGGCGGCTCGATCCAGGCCTTTTGGGATCGCATCCGCTCCGGCGATCTCGGTTCACTGCCGGTCATTGTCGGCCTGGCGATCATCTGGACGGTGTTCCAGGCGCTCAATCCGGTGTTTCTCTCCAGCAGCAACCTCGTCAACATGCTGTTCGATTGCTCGACAGTCGGCGTCATCTCGCTGGGTATCGTCTGCATCCTGATGGTGGGTGAGATCGACCTTTCCGTCGGCTCCGTCAGCGGCTTTGCCTCGGCGTTGGTCGGCGTCTTCTGGGTCAATCAGGGTTGGCCAGTGGTCCTGGCAGTCCTCGCCGCCATGATTGTCGGCGCCCTGATCGGCTCGCTCTACGCGTTTGTCTTCAACCGCTTCGGCATGCCGAGTTTCGTGTCCACGCTGTCCGGGCTGCTCGCGGTTCTCGGCCTGCAGCTCTATATCCTCGGAGCGACCGGTTCGATCAATCTTCCCTATGGTTCCTGGCTGGTGAGTTTCGGCCAGATCATGGTCATGCCGGACCCGATCGCCTATCTGCTGGTGGCACTTGCCGGCATTGCCTACTTCGTCGCCAGCTACCGTACGTCGGCGCGCCGGCGGGCGGCCGGACTGTCGGCGAAATCGGCCCGCGGGCTGCTTCTGCGCGCCGTCATCATCACACTCGCCCTGGAAGCTGTCGCATTCTATCTCAACCAGTCGCGCGGCATTCCGTGGATGTTCGGCCTTTTCGTCGGGCTCACCGCCGCCATGAATTATGCGCTGACGCGCACCAAATGGGGGCGCTCGATGCATGCCGTCGGCGGCAACAGGGAAGCAGCGCGCCGCTCGGGCATCAACGTCTCGCGCATCTATACGAGCGCCTTCGTCATGTGCGCTCTGCTTGCGGCAACCGGCGGCGTTCTCTCTGCCGCCCGGCTGGCAACGGCAAGTCAGCAAGCCGGCACCGGCGACGTCAATCTCAACGCCATCGCCGCGGCGGTCATCGGCGGCACGAGCCTGTTCGGGGGGCGCGGCAGTGCCTATTCAGCCCTTCTCGGCATCATCGTCATTCAGTCCATTGCCAGTGGGTTGACGCTTCTCGATCTGTCATCGTCGCTTCGATACATGATCACCGGCGCCGTCCTTGCCGTCGCCGTCATCGTCGACTCGCTGGCACGCCGATCGCGGATCTCCCACGGCCGAGCCTAAACCAACCAGGAAAACAGAGGAAGAAAATGGGACAGGATCTGTCTGGAAAAGTCGCGGCCGTCACCGGAGCGGCGTCKGGTATTGGCCTTGAATGCGCCAAGGCTTTGCTTGTCGCGGGCGCTCGGGTCGTGCTGGTCGACCGAAATGAAGACGCCTTGAAGGAAATCTGCTCGAAACTCGACGCCAACGCCATTCCCTTGGTCATTGATCTCACGGATCCGAAAAGCGTCGCACGGATGATGCCTGAGATTCTGGAAAAAGCCGGCCAGCTGGATATCTTCCATGCCAATGCCGGCTCTTATATCGGCGGCGAAGTGCTGGGCGGAGATCCTGATGCCTGGGACCGGATGCTCAATCTGAACATCAATGCCGCATTCCGTTCGGTGCATGCCGTTCTGCCGCATATGGTCGAGCGCAAGACCGGCGATATCATCCTGACGAGTTCCGTTGCCGGCATGATCCCGGTCGTCTGGGAGCCAATTTACACGGCCTCGAAACATGCGGTCCAGGCATTCGTCCATACGCTGAGGCGGCAGGTGGCCAAGCATGGCTTGCGCGTCGGCGCCGTCGCTCCTGGCCCCGTGGTCACCGCCCTTCTCAGCGATTGGCCGCAGGAGAAGCTGGATGAGGCGCTCGCCGCGGGCGGCCTGATGGAGGCGAACGAAGTGGCAGAAGCGGTCCTCTTCATGCTGACGCGCCCACGCAACATCACGATCCGCGATCTTGTCATTCTGCCGCAAAGCGCCGACATCTGACGAAAGTGCGATCGCCTTCAACAATCGCGGAACGCCTACTCAAGAGGAAACGGCCATGATCTTCGACAGATTTCGCCTGAACGGACAGGTGGCACTGGTGACCGGCGGCACGCGCGGCATCGGGCTTGCCATCGCCGAGGCGCTCGGCGAGGCGGGCGCCAAAGTCATCATCACGGGCCGAACCCGCAATGCAGCGGCGGAAGACCGGCTCTCCAAGGCCGGCGTCGATTGCGATTTCGTTGCCGCCGACCTGATGAAGGAAAGTGCTGCCGACGAACTCGTCACTGAGAGCCTCTCACGGGCGGGGCGGCTCGACATCCTCGTCAACAATGCCGGTATCGCCATTCATGGCGACAGCGGCGAGTTCTCCGATGCCATCTGGCGCGAGATCATGACCGTCAATGTCGACGCCGTCTTCCGCGCCTGCCGCGCCGCACTCGCACCCATGCGGCGCCAGGGCGGCGGCGTCATCCTCAATATCGGCTCGATGTCGGGGATCGTGTCCAACATTCCGCAGAACCAGGTCGCCTACAACACCTCCAAGGCGGCGGTCCACATGATGACGAAGAGCCTCGCCAGCGAGGTTGCCGCTGAAAACATCCGCGTCAACGCCATCGCCCCCGGCTATATCGAGACCGATCTGTCGCGCGGCGGCATCGACAATCCCGACTGGTTCCCGACTTGGCGCAGCATGACCCCGATGGGACGCGTCGGGCAGCCGGAGGAGGTGGCGGGTGCCGCCTTGTTCCTCTGTTCGGCAGCGGCAAGTTATGTCACCGGCGAAGTGCTGGTTATCGACGGCGGTTATACGACGCGCTGAAACGCGAAGACGGGATTGGGGGAGGGTGGCTCGCAGCCGCTTGGTTGGGGGCGAGTTTCTCCTCTGCCATCCTGCCGATTGTCCTCTGCGCGCGATGTTCTGAATGATTGCTACACAGACGCCGACACTTCGCGGGTATCGGGGCGTTATCGTCTCACACTCGCGCAGAGCACATGCTCAGGCTAGAACAGGGTGTCGTCCGAAAACCGCTCACACTTTTCGGCATCATGCTCTAGGCAATCGAGCATCCACTGGACACCAAAGCGATCCGTGAGCTTGCCGTAATAGCTTCCCCATGGCTGGACGGCGAGTGGTGTCGTGATCTTGCCGCCCTCGGCCAGCCGTGCGAAGAGGCTGTCGGTACTGTCGCGGTCGTCCATGATCAGCATGTGGGCGGAGCCTCGCATCGGCTCGGCATCATGATTGTCCGAAGCGAAGAAAAGAACATCGGGTCCTTCGAAGCGGGCATGCATCACCTTGCCCCGCATGGCGTCGGTGGCAACGGGCATCCCGTCTGCGCCATGGCGCTTCAATTGCGTGATCTTGCCAAGCCCGCATTCGGTGTAGAAAGCAAGCGCCTCTTCGCAACCGGTGGAAAAGAACAGATAGTTGGCAAGCTGCATGGCTTGGCTCCGTCAAGTCGCCGGACCGTGACGTCTTGGTGTCGCCGGCCCGGCGTTGCATCAAGTCTGAGATTTCCGAGCGTACGCCGCGATCGTTACGAGGCGGCAACCGCACCCCGGATGGCGCCGACGAGATCGGCATTGTTATAGCTGCGGCCGGCGATACCCCAGGCCCCTTCAGGCGCGTAGACGATGTTCGACCATATATGTTCGCGCTTGAGCCGGCCTTCGGCGGCCTGTTCGATCACATCGGCCGCTTTTTCGAAGAAGCACTGTTTTGCTTCAGCGCTCACCAGCGCCATCTCAGGCAGCTTGAGCTCGACGAAGGCTGCATCGATCGGCTCTCCCCCAGCAAGCACATGCTCCCGCGGCAGCACGTTGATCGTACCGATAATATTGGCTGTCATGAAGTCATTGCCGGTCAAGCCGGCGGCATCGAGCACTGCCTCCGTCAATCCGGCAAAGGCTTGGGCCTGAGCCCGTTGCGAAAGCAGGCCTTCAGGCACGGTGAGTGTGATAGGCATCGTATATCTCCCTGTTTGAACCGTGACCGCTTCTGATATATACCGATCACTCTTTATGCATACACATCGATCACTCTCTTAGCAAGACATAAAGAGCGATCGCTCTTAAAAGGGACATACATGCGATACAGTGCCGAACATAAGCAGGAGACCCGAACGCGCGTCATTGCCGCGGCTGGACGGGTTTTCAGACAGGAAGGCTATGGCGGCGCAGGCATCGATGCATTGACCAAGGCGGCAGGCGTGACCAACGGTGCCTTCTACGGACATTTCAAGTCCAAGGGCGAAGCCTTTCGCACCGCCGTGCTGGCGGGCCTCGAAGAGCTGCGGCAAGGAATTGCGGCGCTAAAGGCCAGTCAACCGAAAGACTGGCTGACGACATTCGTCGGCTACTATCTCGGCTATAAAAGAACCTGCGATCTGGGCGAGAGCTGCGCTCTGCCGAGCCTTTCCCCCGACGTGATGCGCGCAGACGATGAAACACGAAGCGCCTATACGGCAGAACTCAAACGTCTCATCGAGGAAGTTGCGGTCGGCTTGCCGGAGGGTGAGATATCGGGTCAATCCGAAAGGCGCCGGGAAGACCAGGCGATCTTGCTGCTCGCCATGCTCAGTGGCGGTGTGACCCTCGCCCGCGCTGCTTCCGACCCGGCGCTGTCAAAACGCATTGCAGATGTCATCGCGCAGGCTGCACTGACGGCGATAGAGCCTGGAAACTGATCCACTCGCTTGAAGACATTGCCTTGCTCAGGGGATCGTCTTTCGGCGCAGTGCTCCATCAGTCTCTGGAACGTCAGCTCGGTCCCAGGATGGTGATTTCGAACTCGGCACCGGCGCCGGTCGTCGGCAGCAGGCGGATCGTACCGCCATGGGAGCTCAGCATGGCGCGGACGATACCGAGGCCCATGCCGGTACCGCCCTGCTCGCGGCGGGTTGAGAAGAACGGCTGAAAGATGCGTTGGCGATTTGCCTCGGAAATACCGGTGCCGTCGTCACGGACGAGAATGACGGCTGTTCGGGCGTCGGCCGATACTCTGAGTTCCAACAGCGTGGCGCCGTGCTGAAGGGCGTTTTCGGCAAAGTTGGCAAAGGCGATACCTGCGGCCTCGGGAGGAAGAGCAATCGATATGTCCGTATCCCCTCGGCTGGAAATATTGAGGGCGGGAAATCTTTCGCGCAGTGAGGATATGGTGTCTGCGACGCTGCTGCTGCCCTCGGCCACCGACGATTCCGCTTGTGCAAGGCCCCTCAGCCGCTGCAGCAATGCATCGAGCCGGACGACGTCGGCGACGATGTTGTCGAGAAAGTGCAAACGCTCAGCCTTCGTCATCGGCCTTTCCACGTCATCGTCGCGTAAAAGCTCTGCGGCTCCCCGGATGGCCGTCAGCGGCGATTTCAGCTCGTGGGAGACATGGGCGGCAAAGGAACTGATATATTCGGTGCGATCGACCAGTTTTCCGGCGAGATCGAGGAAGCGTCAAATGCTACCTTATTGCGCTTATATATCGGGATTACACTATTTACGATTACTATAATTTCAATTACTATAAAATCAATTATGTTAATTGAAGGGCGCTTCATATGAAGTTTCTAGGCAGGGGTCGTGAGCTGGCGCGGTTCAAAGAGGAGCTGGATGCCGCGCGTCCATCACTTGTCATTCTCTACGGTCGGCGGCGTGTCGGCAAATCCAGGTTTCTTCGCGAATTGGGCAAAAGCCGAAAGGAGATTTACTTCCAGGCCACACGCGTCTCCTCTCTTTTGAACCTCGAGCAGTTCAAGATCGAAGTCGCAAACGTTTTAGGTGCACTGCCAGTGCTTGAATCGTTGCCGAGCTGGGAAGGTGTCTTCTACTACATTGCCGAGCACACGCGGAACAATCCGGGCCTGCTGATCACCATCGACGAGTTTCCATATCTGCTTGACGGCGACCCGGCGCTGCCTTCGATCCTGCAGAAATTCTGGGATTCTGGCGCACCTGCGGATGGCGGTCTGAAGCTCATTCTCTGCGGGTCATCCATATCCCAGATGCAGGATCTGTTGGCGGAAAGGAATCCACTGTACGGACGACAGACACTGTCCTTGGATATGAAACAGCTCCCCCTCACGGATGTGGCGCGCTTTTTCCCGAAATACGACGCCGAAGCGATCATCAGCACTTACGCCATATTCGGGGGAATACCGCATTATCTTCAACTCTGTAACCCGGACGTTCCGTTGAAGGACAACGTGGTCAAGTTGCTGCTGACCGAGACTGGAACTCTTGTCGACGAGCCGAACACGCTTCTCCAGACTGAACTTCACGAGCCTGGCTTCTACTCCAGCGTCCTCGCGGCGATCGCCGACGGTTGCAACACGACGTCGGAGATCGCGAGCCGACTGGGCGTAAAGGTAGAGAAAATTACACCGTACGCCGCGAAGCTGGTGGCGCTCCACCTGATATCGAATACGAAGTCGTTGGATGTGGATGAGAAGGTGAGAAATCGTAGGTTTCGGCTCGACGACAGCCTGATCTCATTCTGGCATCGGTTTGTACGGCCCAGCCTGACCGCGATCAGCGGTGGCTTTGGAGAGGAGGTATACAGACACGTGGTGGCGCCGGGCTTCTCGGAATACATGGGTATTGCCTTCGAAGCTATCGCGCTCGAGTACGCCAGGATCCATATCCAGGAAAAACTCGGCCTTCCTGCAAAGGAACTGGGCCAGATATGGGGACATTCGGACTTCGATATCGACGTTGCGGGAAGACTCCTGAATGGCGAATATTTCTACGGCGAGTGCAAATGGACAAACGCCGATATCGACATGGGGCATCTAAGACAGCTACGTGAAAGATCCGAGAGAACGAGATACGGCAGAGGAACGGCCGGAAAGCATTTCTTGCTCTTCAGCAAGGCAGCATTTTCGACCGACCTAATCGATTTCGCAAAAGATGAAACACGGCGGGTTCACCTACTGACGCCTAACGATCTCGTTAGAACTAACCAGTAAGCCTGCCTGTTGGGGGTGGCGATGCCTACGGTAGGCCGACGTATCGGACACCCCCAATTTCCCAAAGACGCTGCATATTTCCCGACATCCTCGGCAAGCCGCAAGGGAATGACGAGCGCGAAACGGGAAAACGCCAAAGGCAGGCCGGTGAGGCTGCGAGGCATGAGCTTGCCGCTGACGAGAGCCACCGACATCAGGGCTGTGAGGACCGAGACCTCCTCGGAAGGAGCCCTCTGCGGCCGGCACGTCTCTTTCAGCCACCATCCGTCATTGCGGAGGCGGTCCGGCACAGCGGACGGTGTGATGCGGGGCGGGATGTCGTTCTTGCTCATGGCATAGAGATGCCCGACCGGATTGCAGATTTTGTGCAGGGAGTGAGGAGCAATTCAGGAAAATTGCCGGCTGCGGGATCATCGAGAAATTCGACAGATCATATCGAGTGCGAAAATAGCCTGTAGTTTACGGGGCTCGCGGCGAGCTTCTCCCGTGCGAGCCTGTCGGCGTCGGCGCTCTCTTTTCGGCAATCGGGATCGAGGCAATCAGCCTGGCGAGCGCTGCCTGAGATCGCACGCCGGCCTTGCCGAAGCATCGGCCGGCATGTGTCTTCACCGTGTTGGAGGAGATCCCGAGAGCGAGGGCAATCTCAGGCAGGTTCATTCCGGTGCCGATCAGTGCGGCGACCCGGGTTTCAGCGTCGGTCAGGCCGAAGATGTGTTGCAGTTGTTGCGCTTGCCGCCGCGTCTTTGCTTCCGGATCGACGATATGAATGAGGACGCGTGCTCCGCTGTCGGTCGCATCCCACGTGGAAATCGCCGTGGGCGCAAGCGGCGTGATCATCATCAGATAGGGCGGCAAGCCCGATGGCCGGGAGATCGCCAATGCGCCTTCGAAAGGCGTGTCTTCGCCATGGGCTATCAGCAAAGCCTGGCGGATGGCGGTTGCCAGGCGCGTCGCCGTTTCGGAAATATGGGCGGCAAGCGCGGGTCTCTCCGACCGGCTGAGGAAAATGCCGTCGGCCTGCCTGAGCAGCGTCTCGGCTGCCGCATTCAGGAGGAGGACTGCGCCTCGCCCGTCGATCAGCACGGCGGCATCCGGTATCGCATCGATCAATCGTTGCGGCAGTTCGGGCGCACGATTGATCTTGTTTATCTGAAAGGAAAGGTCGATGGCGCGTGCCATATGCGGGCTCAGCAGCTTCAGGCGTGCCGCCGCCTCGGCGGCGTGCTCGTGCTGTTGACGAGACAGAAACAGCGCCACTCCGCCAATGCCTCCGCGCTCGTGCAGGCTGGCATGCGGCAGGAAGAGTTGATTGAAGATGTTCTGCGGCTCACAGATATCGGCATAAAATGCGGAATGCCGCACGGCCTCCGCATCGATCAGGCTGTTGCCGATCGCAATCTCGCCCGGTCTTACCTTCTCGAATGCGCGGGCATAGGGGTTGCCCGTGTAATTCTGAAGATAGAGCGTGTTCAAGTCTTCCCGCATGCGACCGGGGATCAGAAAGCTGCCACGGCCACCCGGCGCCTGATAGACAATATTTCCGGCGACGGCGCCGACATAATCGACGATCGAGCACAGGGTGTCCGGCCATTGCTCGGAATGGACTGCAGCCTGATAGACAGCATCAATGATGTCGACATGATCCATATCAGCGCCTCTCGTTTTCACGACGATGGTTTCGCCAATTGCGACGAATGCTTTATTTCGATCACTGCATAAATGTCTAAGGGGAGGCGAGGCAGCGAGCGTCACCCGATCAGGTGACGTCGTGGCGCGCTCCGCCCTGCACTGTAAGGGTTTTTTCAACCAGACGCACTCCCTTGACAGAACAGGATAATGGTAGCGCCGCGTGATCAGGTCCCGGAAAGCGGTCCTTCCTGGCGCGGATGCTATCCACAACTGAAAACTCCGCACTAGGTTAACTGGACCCGTCAAATTCGCCGTGGCGAGCTCTCACGATCACGGTGAACGAGATAGCGAGGCAGACGGTCTCTGCCTTCATAATCCAGGTACCCCAAGGAGTTTCTCCAATGCCGGACATCTCACAAGCTCCGAAGACATTCCCAGCTCCCAAGGATCAGCCCCTCCGGGATCTCGCCGACTGCATCCGTTTCCTCTCCATGGATGCGGTTCAACAGGCAAAGAGCGGTCATCCCGGCATGCCGATGGGCATGGCCGACATCGCGGCGGTGCTTTTTTCCGAGTTTCTGAAATTCGATGCCGCCGATCCCTATTGGTTCGATCGCGACCGCTTCGTCATTTCCAACGGTCACGGCTCAATGCTGCTCTATAGCCTGCTCTATCTGACGGGCTACAAGGACATGACCATCGAAGAGATCAAACGCTTCCGCCAGATCGACAGCCGCACGGCGGGTCACCCCGAATATCGCCACGCCACCGGCATCGAAACGACCACCGGTCCGCTGGGGCAGGGGATTGCAAATTCTGTCGGTCTCGCACTCGGCGAGCGGATCATGAATGCCTCGTTCGGCGACAATCTGGTCAATCACCACACCTATGTCTTCCTGGGTGACGGCTGCCTGATGGAAGGCATCAGCCACGAGGCGATATCGCTTGCCGGACATCTGAAGCTCGGCAAGCTCATCGCCTTCTGGGACGACAACTCGATCTCGATCGACGGTGCGACCAGCCTTGCTGAATCCGATGACCATCCGGCGCGTTTCCGCGCGGCGAACTGGCATGTCCAGCAAATCGACGGTCACGATACCGATGCGATCCGCGCCGCAATCATCGAAGCGCAGAAGGTGACGGATCGGCCGTCGATGATTGCCTGCAAAACCATCATCGGCTTCGGTTTCCCGACCAGGGCGGGAACGCAGAAGGCCCATAGCGACGCGCCTGGTGAAGACGAGATCGCCGGGGCCCGCAAGATCCTCGGTTGGACATCGCCTCCCTTCGAAATACCGGAAGCGCTTCTCAATGACTGGCGAAAGATCGGCGCGAAAGGCGGGCCGGCGCGGATGGCATGGGCGGTCCGTGTCCAGACCGCGTCGCCGGACAAGCGAGACGATTTTGAGCGGCGTATGAACGGAGAACTGCCGTCCGGTTGGCGCGCTGCCATTGCTGCGGCAAAGCAGGAACTTTCAGGTTCCGAAAAGGATCTCGCCACCCGTCAGGCGAGCGGCATCGTGCTCAACCATCTCTTCGATGCGATCCCCGAGCTTCTTGGCGGCTCGGCGGATCTGACGCCTTCAAACAACACCAAGGCCAAGAACCAGGTCGAGATCAAGCCCGGGGAATATGGCGGATCCTATCTCCACTATGGTGTCCGCGAGCATGGCATGGCGGCGGCGATGAACGGCCTGGCGCTGCATGGAGGGCTTATTCCCTATGGCGGCACGTTCCTGACATTTTCCGACTATTGCCGCCCGGCGATCCGGCTCGCGGCGATAATGGAGGTGCGTTCGATCTTCGTGATGACACATGACTCGATCGGATTGGGCGAGGACGGGCCGACACATCAGCCGATCGAACATCTGAGCGCATTGCGCGCCATTCCCCGGCTCGCCGTCTATCGCCCGGGCGATCCGATCGAAACGGCCGAGTGCTGGGAGGCGATCATGGATGCGCCGCGGCAGGCAGCACTGATTGCTCTGTCCCGCCAGCCAATGCCGCTTTTACGCCGCGACCCGTCCGACGCGAACCGCTCGGCAAGGGGAGCCTACGTTCTCCAGGAAGCTGAAGGCGGCGAGCGGCAACTGACGATCCTTGCCTCCGGCTCGGAACTGCATCTGGCGGTCGAAGCCCGCTCGGTGCTGCAGGACGAGGGTATTCGCACCGCCGTTGTTTCGATGCCGTGCAGGCTGCTGTTCGAGAAGCAGGATGCCGCCTACAAGAAATCGGTGCTGGGCGGCAGCCGAGCCAGGGTCGCCGTCGAAGCAGCCGTGCAGGATTCCTGGGACCGCTATCTCGGCTTGGACGGCGTATTCGTCGGCATGCAAGAATTCGGAGCATCCGGCAAAATCCATGACGTTTACAAGAAGTTCGATATCACCACAGACGCAGTGATACGTGCCGGACGAGAGGTGGCCGGAAAGCAGGCCTAGCGTCGCGAGCCGGAGCCCATAGGCGGTCCCCAAGCAGGCGACCAGGTCGAGCGCCCCTTATCTAAATCTTGGGGCGCGCTTGGCATTGTGGATCAGCTCGGAGGCAGTCGCGAACGGCCCGAAAAGTTTGAGGAGCAGCGCTTGTTCCTCGGTACCTATGCGGTGACGCGCGCAAAACTCGGTCACGGACCAGACTTTCGTCAGATCGTCTGTTTCCATTTGCCTGGGTTCGATGTGTTCGGTCAACGGCGTGTCCTCCGAACAACGAGACTACGCCGCCCCGGCATTTATAAGAACTAGCTAAAAAGTATTATGCCGCTTTGCAGACCGGCTGAATATGACAAGCCGATATATGAAAACGCCCGCCGATTGCGCGGCGGGCGGTGTCTCTCACTGATTTATCGCAAGTGATCAAGCGAGATGAGCGTCGGTGCCCGTGATGTTGAGCGTCAGAACGCCAACATCCGTGTGGCCTTCGCCATCGGAGATCTTGTAGTACTGGACGGTTTCCGTGACGTTCTGGCCGGCAGTCAGGTCTTCGGTCAGCGTGTAGGTGAATTCGCCATTCGGCTTGACGTGGAAGATGCCATGGTCGCCGACGATGTCGGTAACAGCGTCGACGCCGCCCTTGGCGCTGACGTTCGTGCCGTCGAACTGACGAAGGAAGAGCTTGCCGTTGTCGCCGGCAATGTCGTTGTCCAGAACGTTGCCGCCGATGGCGCTACCTTCGTTGAAGCTGTAGTGGTCGTCGACAGCAATCGGCTTTACCTGGGTTACGCCCTGGATGTTCAGAGTGAACAGGCCGACATCGGTATGACCGCTGCCGTCGGAAATCTTGTACGAGACCTTCTCCTGGAGCAATTCACCGTTGGTGAAGCCGATCTTGGCCGCATCGCTCAGGACATAGGTGTAGCTGCCATCGGGCTTGACGAAGAAGGTGCCGTAGTCGCCCTGGATCTCGGTGACCTGGCTGTTGCCGCTCTTGGCGCCAACGCTTGCGCCATCAAAGGCGCGCAGGAACAGGTGGCCGTTGTCGGAGGAATCGTTGGAAAGCAGATTTCCGGAAATAACGTCGGTTTCTTTAAATGTTGCACTATCATCAGTTGCATGAATTGGCGAAGCCATTGCACTCTCCTCAAATTGTTTATTGGCGGGTCAATTTCGACCTCAGCGAGCGGCTCCTTTAACAACCTATTAATACTACAAGTCAATGGTCTATTTAACAGAAGGTTAATTTCGATGCGGATCTCTCCGTTGCTTCCATTCCGGCGGAATAATGTCACTTTCAAGCCAAATTGAAGAAAATTCGACAGAAACTATACCCGGCTAACTTGAATAAGATGGTGCAGAGTATATCTGAAGGCGATTGGCGACGCCCGCGTCATGCCATCCGGGCTGTCCGTTGCAATTGTGCCCGCCGATACCTATGTTGCTTGAATACCAGATCAGGCGGAAATCTGAGCCCTTGCTGGCTCATGATTGAGCGCTTGCTCATCCCTGCGCACGGTTATGGCTGCGTGACGGGCAATCCCACAACAATCGATGATGCCGGCCGAGATCGGCAAAGGATTTCTTTTTGAACCACATAAATACAGCCGCCGCGGTTGCGGCGGCGAAACCACGTGACGATGACGAGGCTGTCCGCAGTGCTCCCAGGAACTGGAAGCCGTTTCCCTGCCTTCTCACCCGCCGCGAATTGCGGGCTCTGATCGCCGAGCAGCTCGGCTGAGCGGCGATCGTCGCGCCACAAACAAGGAGAACTCGAAATGCAGGTACTCGTCAGAGACAATAATGTCGATCAAGCGCTCAGGGTCTTGAAAAAGAAAATGCAGCGCGAAGGTCTGTTCCGTGAAATGAAGGAACGGCGCGCCTATGAGAAGCCGTCCGAACGGCGCGTCAGGGAAAAGGCGCAGGCGATCAGCCGTCAGCGCAAGGCTGCACGCAAGAAGATGCAACGTGAAGGCCTGCTTGCCGGCCCGAAGCGGGTCACCACTGCCCGTTAGCAACCATGCCCAACCGGATTTTCCGGACTTCAGTGGGCACATTGCCCGAAAGGACAGACAATGGACGAACTCAATAGCCTCACCGTTTCGGAAGAACGCCTCGAGGATTGCCGCGATGTCGTGGACCCGGATCTGCAGGATCTGATCCACCGCGCTCTGACATCGGGCTTTTCCCGGGAGGAAATCCTCATCGCCGTCAGCGAACTGGTCGCCGAAGACTTCGCAATGGTCATGAAAACCCCAAGCGTCCATTGAGGCACGAGCGCAGTGAGCATCAGCGTGCAGGAGGATCTCTTTCGTGCGGCGAACCGGACGCTCCCTGAGGGGTTCCGATATTCTGCTGAGATCGTTTCCCCGGATCTTCAGCGCACGGTTCTTGAGGCAATGCCGACCCTTGCCTTCAAAGCCTTCGACTTTCATGGGTTTGAGGGCAAGCGCAGGACGGTTTCCTTCGGCTGGAAATACGACTTCGACACCCAGCGCGTCAGAAGAGCCGATGCGATGCCGTCGGTGCTGCTTTCCATTCGCGAAGTGGTGGCGCGCTTCGTCGGCATCGAGCCCGATGCGCTCGTGCAGGCGCTGGTCACTGAGTATGGCCCGGGTGCTCCGATCGGCTGGCACAAGGACAAATTCGTCTTCGGCCGGGTCGTCGGTGTCTCCTTGCTCTCGTCTTGCACCTTCAGGCTCAGGCGGCGTGACGGTGCCAAATGGCAGCGGCGATCGCTCGTCCTTGAACCCGGCTCGGCCTATCTCATGGCTGGCGCTTCAAGAACGCTCTGGGAACATTCCATCCCGCCCGTCGACCGCCTGCGTTATTCGATCACCTTCAGGGAATTGGCTGAATAGACCGCCCATTGGGAACATCGGCCTCGGCAGATGGTTACTTCGTCTTTTGCACAGATGGAGATGACGATGGCAGAGCATGACGATGCGACGCGGGTATGGGAGTTGATCGACAAGATCGGGTTTTGCATGCTGACGACCCGTAACGGCGACGATCTCAAAGCCCGCCCGATGTCCGCCTATACCGCGCAGCTCGAGAATGCGATCTATTTTCTGACGGATGTCAGCAGTCACAAGGACGATGAGATCGCCCGCTGGCCAAACGTGTGTCTGGCCTTTGCCGACACCAAGGGACAGAAATATGTTTCCGTATCGGGGACGGCCGAGGTGCAGAACGACCGGGAGAAGATCAGGGAATTATGGGCGACGCCGGCAAAGGCGTGGTGGGACAGCCCCGACGATCCTTCCATCCGCATCCTCAAGATGACCCCGTCTTCGGCCGAATATTGGGACAGCCCGGGCACCATCAGCTGTCGATATGCGGGCGCAACCAGTCCTCGAAGAGGCAGACGATCCCTGTTCCCGATATCGCTGCATCGACGGCCAGGTCGGTCGCACCGCCGACCCGCACGATCAGCGGGCCCGTCGGATCGACCCGCACGATCTCGCCATCGCGCTCGAACTCCCACGGCGCCGTCATCGCACCGCTCGAAAAGCGACCCAGCAGACAGGCATGGCCGAGCAGCTCGCTCGGATGTTGCGGCCGGCCACGGCGATCGAGGTAATCGGGGGAGGCGGCAGTGGCAAAGCGCTGGACGCGTGGGCCGATCGGTATTGCGATCATATCCTGCTCCAGCCGCTCGTCATAGCGGATGCCGGCGTCGCAGCCGGCCGCGATCACGTCGACAAAGCTCTCGTCGGTGACCACCTCCAGCCGAATATCGGGATAGGCGGCGAGGAACGGTGGAACGATGGCAGGCAGCACCAGCCGCGCCGCGCTGACCGGCACATTGAGGCGCAACGCACCGGCCGGCCTGTCGCGAAAACCGTTGACGACGTCGAGGGCAGACTCCACCTCGCTCAAAGCAGGGCCGAGCCGCTCCAGCAAGCCCTTGCCCGCTTCGGTCGGGACGACGCTGCGTGTCGTCCGGTTGAGCAGCCTGACGCCGAGCTGGGCCTCCAGGCGACGCACCGCTTCACTGAGGAAGGAGGCGCTGCTGCCGCTTACGCGCGCGCCCTCGCGAAAACCCCCGGCACGCGCCACGGCAACGAAGGCATTGAGATCACCCAGATCTGCTTTCACTGTTCGCCACTCCGCACAGCCCGTGCGGATTGTAGCCAATTTTCACACGTGCCGACAATGCTTATCTTGGGCTTATCTCTTGCGCTTATCTCTTGGGCCTATCTTGGCGTCATCTCTTGAAAGGAATTAGACCATGTCCACTATCGATCAGTCCGGCGCGTTCAACCTCGGCGGCCGCAGCGTGAAGCGGCTCGGCTATGGCGCCATGCAGCTTGCCGGCCCCGGCGTGTTTGGCCCGCCCAAGGATCATGGCGCGGCCTTGGCCGTGCTGCGAGAGGCGGTCGCGAGCGGCGTAAACCACATCGACACCAGCGACTTCTATGGCCCGCACGTCACCAACCAGATCATCCGTGAAGCGCTGCATCCCTATCGCGACGATCTCGTCATCGTCACCAAGATCGGCGCCCGGCGCGGCGCGGACGGATCCTGGATTCCGGCCTTCTCGCGCGAAGAGCTGACGGAGGCAGTACACGACAACCTCCGCAATCTCGGCCTCGACCTGCTCGATGTCGTCAATCTGAGGATCATGTTCGACGTGCACGGCCCGGCCGAAGGGTCGATCGAAGCGCCGCTGACGGTGCTGGCCGATCTTCAGCGGCAAGGCCTGGTGCGTCACGTCGGGCTGAGCAACGTCACATCCAAGCAGATCACCGAAGGGCGTGGGATCACCGAGATCGTCTGCGTGCAGAACCAGTACAATCTGGCGCATCGGGCCGACGATGCCCTGATCGACGATCTCGCGCGCGACGGCATTGCCTATGTACCATTCTTCCCGCTCGGCGGGTTCAGCCCGCTGCAGTCGTCCACCCTGTCCGATGTCGCCGCACGCCTCAATGCCACGCCTATGCAGGTGGCACTCGCCTGGCTGCTGCGTCGCRCGGAAAACATCCTGCTGATCCCCGGCACGTCGTCCGTCGGCCATCTCAGGGAGAACCTCGCCGCCGCCGGGCTCGTGCTGCCGGATGACGCCGTCTCGGAATTGAACCGCATGGCTGACGTCACCGCCTGAAGGTCGCCGGCGATCCAACGCTACGCCACGCTCTTCCGTGGCGTAGCGTAGCAACCCCTAAATCGATTCCGATTTAGGGCCGCCTTTGCGGCTACGCCGTC
Organism: Rhizobium sp. 01N447_2; assembly: GCF_056399245.1. NCBI lineage: Bacteria > Pseudomonadati > Pseudomonadota > Alphaproteobacteria > Hyphomicrobiales > Rhizobiaceae > Rhizobium > Rhizobium sp. 01N447_2. The sequence continues at coordinate 206,119 of NZ_JBFTQY010000017.1, read as the reverse complement.
AATAGCGCTCCGGCACGAGCATTTCAGGCGGAACCGGCGCCCTGTTGTAATCAGCGTGACGGATGCGGTCCGGCAACTGGATCTCAGGTTTCGGAACATCCTCGTAAGGGATCTGATCGAGAAGATGGGCAATGCAGTTCAAACGCGCGCGTTTCTTGTCCACAGCCTGTACCACCCACCAGGGTGCGTCCTCCGTGTGCGTCCGCGCCAGCATTTCTTCCTTGGCTTTGGTGTATTCCTCCCAATGGACACGGCTTTCCATATCCATCGGTGAGAGCTTCCATTGCTTCAGCGGATCGTGGATGCGCATCTTGAAGCGGAATTCCTGCTCCTCGTCGGTGATCGAAAACCAGTACTTGATCAGCACGATTCCGGAGCGGACGAGCATCCGTTCGAATTCAGGCACCGAGCGGAAGAACTCCTCGAGTTCTTCCTCGGTGCAGAACCCCATGACGCGCTCGACACCGGCGCGATTGTACCAGCTTCGGTCAAAGAGCACCATTTCGCCGGCGGTCGGAAGGTGCGGGACATAACGCTGGAAATACCATTGATGACGTTCCCGCTCGGTGGGYGCGGGCAGCGCGACCGTCCGGCAAACGCGCGGATTGAGCCGCTGGGTCACGCGCTTGATCGCGCCACCCTTGCCGGCCGAATCCCGGCCTTCGAACAGCACCACCACCTTCAGCTTCTTATGCTGAACCCAATCCTGCAACCGCACCAGTTCATGCTGCAGCCGGAACAGCTCCCGGAAGTAGATCTTTCGTTCGATCGTCTGCTCCGCCGGTTCCGACATTCCTTCGGCGACCAGATCGTCCAGCCGGTCTTCCTCCATCTGCATTTCCAGCTCTTCATCGAAGCTGTCGGCGATTTCGGCCTTAATACGGCTGAGCTGGTCCTGAGGTGTTTGAGTCATGGCCTTTTCCTTCCTGCTTATTTCGACAGGAGCATGTCACTGCGAAGTTTGTGTGACGGTTCGGCTAACCCAAAGCCGGAACAGCCCCGTCGATCCGGGATTAACGCATGCCGGCCTGGTTCATCAGCTTGGCGTATTCCACCTCGGTGGCATCATCCAACGGGAACATGCACTCGATCCTCAGTTCCTGGGTCGTTATCGTCTGTGCGGTGCCAACCGTGGTCACCAGTGAGAAGAAACTCAGAACCTGCCCGTCCTTGATGAACGACAATGGAATGACCGGCGTGCTGTCGGCTGTCGTCGAGACCTTCCAGGCACTGTCCACATCCGGATAGGCGAGGAGCGCGTCGATCAGCGCCTTGGTGCGCTTATCGATGACGCGGCCCACGGACTCCCTGAACACCCGCGCCATCAGACTTTTTGCCGTTTCCTCCCAATTTGGAATGCAGGGCCGCAAACCGGCGGGATCGAATATCAGGTGCAGCAGATTGCGCGGTTTTTCCCGTGCCGCCATGTCGATGAAACTGTTGAAGAAGCGCTGCGTCGCGTCGTTCGTCATCACCACGTTCCAATAGCGATCCATCACCACTGCCGGAAACGGTTCATGCTGAACAAGCATACGCTTCAGCGCATCCCTGACACTTTTCATTTCAAGGTCGTCGATGCCGCCTTCGGCGTAAATCGGAGCATAGCCGGCGGCAAGCAGCAGCGTATTGCGCTCCCGGAACGGCACATCAAGGGCATCGGCCAGATGCAGCAGATTGTGGCGGCCGGGCGTGCTTCGGCCACTCTCGATGAAGCTGATCTGACGCTGCGATATGCCGGTGTCGAGTGAGAGATCCAGCTGGCTCTTGCCCCGCGTGTCGCGCCAGGCGCGCAACTGGATGCCAAGCTCGTTCGGTATTGCGCCTGAATGGCCGTGCGTCGAGCTCATCTTTTTAGCGATCTCCGTGTGTGCGGCTGATGGCTGGCGGGGGMAATAACGCTCCCGCCAGCGACGATGTCGGTCAGAAGGCAACCGGGCCGACCGATCCGTACCAGCGACCAACCTTGGCCGGCTCTCGTTCATCCATATAGAAGAAGTGCGTCATGACCGGTTCGACAACCGGTTGAGCTTCGTCATCGGGCGTCATGGTGACAGTCCCGCGGAAGATCTTGAGCGAGCCACCGTCCCAATATTCCGTTACGTCGTGAAGCGCTGAGAAACCCGTGTCGATGAAGGCGCGCAGGTTCGTGCGAATGGTCTCTCGCCCCTTCCAGTCGGCGACGCCCAGATTGCAGGTAGCATCCTGCGCCAAGCAGTCGAAGCCTTCGCCGAAGGTCTTGTCATCGATCTCCTTCCAGAAGGCCAACAGCCATTCAGGGGGTTCTCGTTTGGTAAAATTCATGGTCGTCATCGTCGTTCTCCTCGGCCGCCTCGTACTGTCGACGGCAGCTTAGCCGTCGACATCGCGTTGGTCGGCCGCTTCTGTTGAAGGGAATGTTCCTCCTGCAGGAAGGCCGTTCACTAATATCGCGGGACAGGGAATGCCCTCAATTACATCCGGTGTAATCAGCGGGGTGAGAACGGTCCTTAAAATCTTCGGCAAAGAAGGCGCATCCGCTCGTCTCCCAGCCAATCAAACGCCGGGAGAGTGACATTCCAACTTTGCAGAAACAGGACACTTCGAATTTGCGGCTACAGCTGTCCCGTCCGGTACTGGTCGACAAGGTTCCGGCAGGCGCGGATCGTCAGGGCCATGACGGTGAGCGTGGTGCCGGCGATGCCGCTGCCGGGGAAGGCGCTGGCGTCGGTGACGATGAGATTCGGGGCATCCCAGACCTGGTTGTAAGGGTTAAGCACCGAAGCCTCAGGGGTTTCGCCCATGCGCGCGCCGCCCGTCTCATGGATTGCGGCGCCCATGCACATGGTCTTGCGGAACCATTTGCGGAACATGAAGCGGCTGAAGGCATCGGCTTCGGGAAAGGCGCCCTTGCCCATTTCCTTGAGGCCGGTGGGCGAGCCGATGAATTCGAGGTCGCCGCCAATCTCCCTGATCATGGCGATCAGCGTCTCCTCCTGCCTTTTGAGCAGTGCCTGCTCCTCCTCTTGCATGACGCAGCGGATATGCGGCACGGGAATGTTCCAGGCATCCCTACGCCTGACATCGAGCGTGATGCGGTTGTCGGCATAGGGCAGCATGCGGCCGAAGCCGAAGAAGGCGAGACGTGCATCTCTGTCCCCGGAGACCGGCGCGCGGCCGACGCTTCCCTGGTAGTCGAAATCGCCGCGGGCGGCGTCGCCCTCTCCGAAGCGGGGAATGAAGATCCCGCCCGACGGATTGTAGAAGGGGTCGGTCGGCGCGGATTCGTCGGGTGCCCAACCCTTCGCCTTCGAAAAGGAGCCGAAGGCGAGGCACGGCAGCTGGTCCATGAAATAGCGACCGAGAGCGCCCGAGCTGTTGCMGAGCCCATCTGGATGTTTCGCCGAAGCCGAATTCAAAAGCAGCCTCACGCTCTCAATCGGCGAGGCCGAAAGCACCACCGTTACAGCGCGAGCCGTTGATACCGCGCCCGTGTTGCGATCGATGTATTCCGCGCCGGTGGCGCGGCCGGTCTTCTTATCCGTGGTGATGCGGCGAACGACGGCGTCGTAGCGGATAGTCAACTGGCCGGTCGCCTTTGCTTCTCGCAGCGGTCGCGGCATCCGATCGGCGTCAGGCGCGATGTAACGCCAGGAGACGACGTGCCTTTCCGGCCAGCGGTTTTCAACCGCCTGCTTGAAGATCTGTTCGGCGGGCGTCAGGCTTGCCGGCTTCGCATAGATGCCGTCCGGCAGGGTGGCCACGTTATCCTTGTTGCCGTAGAGCCCGAGATAGGCCTCGACCTCGTCGTAGAAAGGCACCAGCTCGTCATAGGAGACCGGCCAGTCCACGCCCTTTCCGGCGCGTGAGCGGATCTTGAAATCGTCGTCGGTCCAGCGCAGCAGCACCCGGCCGAAACTGTGGAGCCGCCCGCCGCCTTGGCGGCCGCGGATCCAGAGGAAGGGTTCGCCCTTCGGCGTCGTATAGGGGTTCTTGCGGTCGTTGACGAAGAAATGGCTGAAGCGCTCGGTGAAAAAGGCTGCGCGCGCCTGGATCGGCTGGCCCTTGAGCGTGGCCCGCGCGCGCTCCCAGATATTGATGCTGCTTGCCGGCGCCTTCTTGCGCGCGGGATCGAAATCCTTCGGTCCGACGGCGGGGCCGGCCTCGAGCAGCAGCACCGATAATCCCTGTGCTGTCAGTTCCTTTACCGCAAAGGAACCCGCCGCGCCGGAGCCGATCACCAGCGCATCATAGACCATCTCAGACATGTCTTTTCAAATCCTGTCCTGGAGCAATCCTCAAAACGGCACGAAACGCACCCGGAATTGCGGGAAAACAAAGGGATGGTGTGTCACAGCCGCGATCCGTCAGCGCCGAAAAGGGACGCCTTGGCGATATCGAGCCCGGGAGCCACGGCATCGCCGGGCTGCAGGGTGACATCGCCCATGAGCCGGAGCGAGAGGCTTTGGTCCGCCCAGTCGAACCAGACAACGGCGTCCGAACCCATCGGCTCGACGACGGCAACGCGGCCCGGAATGGTGGGCAGGCCGCCCGTGGCCCCATCGAGCACAAGGTGTTCCGGGCGAAAGCCGAGTGTAGCAGGTCCTTCCGCTGTGTCCGCTCGAAAGGAATAAGCGGAGAGATCGACAGTGAGCTCCTTGCTCTGGAAAACCAGCGCGCCGTTGCCGCGCTCGATCCGGCCCTCGGCGAAATTCATGGCCGGGGCGCCAATGAAGCCGGCAACGAAGAGATTGGCCGGACGGCGGTAGATTTCAGCCGGCGAGGCAAGCTGCTGGATCACGCCATCGCGCATGATGGCGATGCGGTCGGCCAGCGTCAGGGCCTCGACCTGGTCGTGGGTGACGTAAATCATGGTGTTGCCGAGGCGCTGGTGCAGCTTCTTGATCTCGACGCGCAATTCGTTGCGCAGCTTGGCGTCGAGGTTCGACAGTGGCTCGTCGAACAGGAAGACATCCACTTCGCGTACCAGCGCCCGGCCGATGGCGACGCGCTGGCGCTGACCGCCGGAAAGCTCGGCAGGACGCCGGTCGAGCAGCTTGTCGAGCTGGAGGAGCGCCGCCGTGCGGGCGACACGGGCCTCGATCTCGGCCTTCGGCAGGCCGGCGACGCGAAGTCCGAAGGAGAGGTTCTTGCGGACCGACATACGCGGATAGAGCGCGTAGGACTGGAAGACCATGCCGATGCCGCGATCCTTCGGCTCCTCCCAGCTGACGTTCTTGCCTGAGATCCAGACCTCGCCTGCGGTGATATCCTGGAGACCGGCAATGGCGTTCAGAAGCGTGGACTTGCCGCAGCCGGAAGGGCCAAGCAGCACCAGGAACTCTCGCGGCGCGATATCGATCGACATCTTCTCGATCACCGTATGGTCACCATAGGCGATCTTCAGATCCTTGACGGAGACGGCAGATTGCATGGAAGCGTTACCCCTTGACTGCGCCGGCCGCGATGCCGCGCACGAACCAGCGGCCGGACAGGAAATAGATGGCAAGCGGAACGATGGCGGTGAGGATCGTCGCCGCCATGTTCACGTTGTAGGTCCGCTCGCCCATCGTGGTGTTGACGATATTGTTGAGCTGCACGGTCATTGGCAGGTTGTCGCGGCCGGCAAAGACGAGACCGAGCAGAAAGTCGTTCCAGATGCCGGTGAACTGCAGCATCGAGACCACAACGACCATCGGCACGGCAATCGGCAGCATGATCTCGAAAAAGATGCGCCAGAAGCCCGCGCCGTCGACGCGCGCCGCCTTGCAGAGCTCCTCCGGCACGCTGACGAAATAGTTGCGGAAGAGCAGCGTCACCAGCGGCAGGCCGAAGATGACATGCACGAGAATGATACCGGCGAGTGAATTATAGAGATCGATATTCGCCATCGCCCGGACCATCGGATAGAGGAAGATCTGGTAGGGGATCAGGCCGCCGGCCATCAGCAGGCCGAAGAGCAGGTTTGCCCCGCGCGGCCGCCAGAGCGACAGCGCATAGCCATTGACGGCGCCGATGAAGACCGAGAGCGCGACCGAGGGAAGCGTGATCGCCACCGAATTCCAGAAGCCGCTGCGAATGCCGACGCAGACGGTTCCCATGCAGGCGCCCGACCAGGCGGTAGCCCAGGCGGAGAAATCGAGCGTGGCCGGCAGGGCAAAGATCTGCCCGAGCCGGATTTCGTCCATGGACTTCAGCGAGGTGACGACCATGGTGTAGAGCGGCAGAAGGAAGAAAAGTGCTGCGACGACAAGGAAGACATAGAGACCGATGCGCCCGGCGGTGATCTGTGCCGGCTTCGGGCCGTTCGGATGAGGACGGGCCATCACGCAGCCCCCTTTGCTTTGTCACGCATGTGCATGATGTAGCGGAACGGGGCGACTGCGATGATCACGCCGAGGACAAGCACCGTCGCACCGGCTGTGGCGAGGCCGAGGTTCTGGCGCCCGAACAGATTGTCCATGATGAATTTCGCCGGCACCTCCGTCGCATTGCCGGGGCCGCCATTGGTCATGGCAACGACGATGTCGTAGGTCTTGATCACGCCCATGGCGAGCAGCATGCCGGCCGCGGCCAGCGCCGGCCCGAGCTGGGGCAGGATGATCGAGACATAGATGCGCCAGACGGGAATGCCGTCGATCCGCGCCGCCTTCCATTGCTCGCCTTCGATGCCACGCATGCCGGCGAGCGCAATGACCATGACGAGCCCCGCGCCCTGCCACACGCCGGCAAGCACCAGCGCATAGATCGCCATGTCGCGATTGACCACCCAGTCGAGGACGAAGCTTTCCCAACCGAGCGAACGCACGCTTGCCTGAATGCCGAGCGTCGGATTGAGCATCCATTGCCAGATCAGCCCGGTCACCACGAAGGACATGGCGTAGGGATAGAGGAATAGGGTCCGAAAGGCGCTTTCGAAGCGGATCTTGCGATCGAGCGCCGCGGCCAGCAGGAAGCCGAGCAGCAAACAGCCTGCGACGTAAAGGACACCGAAGATCAACACGTTTTGCAGCGATGCCAGCCACTTGGCGGAAGAGAAGAGCTTCGAATACTGCGCCAAGCCGACATAGGTCGAGGACGGAAAAAGCGTGGAATTGGTGAAGGACAGGCGGATCGACCAGGCCATGGTGCCGATGAAGACCACGACGGCGACGAACCATGTCGGCAAAAGGGCGATGGTCGCGGATAAATTGGGCTTGCGTTTGATGGACATCGGCCAGCTCGTTGGCGGGTGGAAAGCAGGGCTCGCACCGCCGCGCGAGGCGGCGGCCGGCAGCTGTGGCGTCGACGTCAGGCCGACGCCACAGGCGCTATCCTACTCGAAGATGGCGAAGAAATTTTCGGCCGCGGAGGCCGTATCATTCGAGCCGCCGCTCCAGTATTCGTCGACGAAGTCGTCGAGCGCGCCAACCTGCTGGGGCGTCAGCACGATCGCTTGGTCCGGTACGATTGCACCCGCAGCCATCAGCTCGACACCCTTCTGGGCGCAGGCGTCCAGCTTCGACTTGTCGACGTCGGAGCGCATCGGAACAGAGCCCTTCTTGAGAGCGAATTGGACCTGGACGGTCGGGTCCATGACGACTTCAGCGAGAAGCTTCTGTGCTTTGTCGGTCTCGGCCTTGCCGGTCTTCGGGAACCAGAGGGCGTCGGCGATGTAGACCATACCCTTCGACTCCGGCACGATCATGCAGCCATAATCCTTGCCCGGCTCCTTGCCGGCAACGGTGAATTCGCCCTTGGCCCAGTCGCCCATGAACTGCATGCCGGCTTTGGCAGTGATCAGCATGGCGGTCGCATCATTCCAGTTGCGCCCGGCAGCACCCGGATCGACATAACCGCGCAGCTTGCCGAGGATCTCAAGGGTCTTCTTCACACCTTCGACGGAGGCCTGGCTCTTGTCCTTGTCGACATAGATCTTCAGGAAGCCGTCGATCCCGACCTGCGAGAGCAGGATCATGTTGAAGACCTTGGTCTGCTGCCAGGGCTGGCCGCCCCAGGCGACCGGAACCATGCCGGCAGCCTTCAGCTTGTCGAGATCGGCAAAAAGCTCGTCCCAGGTCTTGGGCTCTTGCGAAATGCCGGCCTTCTCGAAGGCTTCCTTGGAATAGAAGAGCCAGCTTTCACCATGGGCGCCGGTCGGCGAGAGATAGACCTTGCCGTCATAGGTGATGAGGTCGTGGATCGATTTCGGCAGAGCATCGGCCCATTTGCCGGCGGCGGCCACGTCGTCGATCGGATTGAACAGGCCCTGGTTGATGAAATCTGCCGCAGCGAGACCGATGACGCCCTGCTTGGCGCCCGGCGCGTCACCGGCGACGATGCGGTTCTGGAAGGCGGCATCGGCCGCACCAAAGCCGGCGATCGAAGAATCCTTCCAGACGCCGCCACGCTTTTCGAACTCGGTCTTGATAACGTTGAGGGCAGCTGCTTCGCCGCCCGACGTCCAGGACGACATGATTTCGATCGTCGGCTTGTCCTCGGCATGGGCCGAGGCGGATAGGCCGACGATTGCTGCGCCGGCAAGTAAAAGCTTCATCATGTTCTTCATTGTTCCACCTCTTGAAAATGCCCTCTTTGCGGGGCGTTTTGTTGTCTTAGGAATGACTGTCAGCGATAGATCGGCAGGAGCGCCTGCCGGACGAGCGTGAGCCCGTTGGCGATGTCGCGGACGGGATCGGGCGCGGCATCGAGTTCGAGGATCGCCCAGCCTTCATAGGCCCGGTCGCGCAGCAGCCGGATCCAGGCCGGCCAATCGACCCGTCCGAGGCCGAAGCTGCAGAAATAGGGCTGGTGGCGTTCATGGATATGTTTGTCGATCGGCGTGTCTGAGGGCATGGGGCCGATCGCATCCTTCCAATGAGCGATGATCATGCGCTCGTGATGGCGATCGACGAGCTGGATTGGATCGGAGCCGGCAACGATGATATGGGCCGTGTCCGGGCACATGTGCACATAGGCCGGATCGGTGAGCAGCATCATCAGATCGACATCGCGCGCGGCGGCAAAGATCGAGTGCGCCTCGGTGTGCAGCGCGAGCCGCACGCCCCTGGCATGGAGTGTTGCACCGAGCCGGTTCAGGAAATCGGCGATCACCTTGGCGCGGTCGAAATCGTAGAATTGCACTGGCTGGGCGCCGAGCGTCTGGCGCAAGGGGGCGCCGATCACCATGATGTCGCTGCCGCAGGCTTTCWGGAAATCGGCATATCGTTCCGCCTTGTCGATCAGCGCGCGCTGGGCCTCGGGCTCAGCGAAATCGCCGGCCGCCTCCAGTTCCGCGAAGAAGCCGCTGCACAGCGTCAGGCCCCGTCTAGCCAGCTCGGCTGCGAAGGCGTCGACGGAACCGTAGGTCTTGATGGCGTCCTGCCAGTTGAAGGGAGAGAAGGTCAGCTCGACGCCGGTGACGCCGGAGGCCTGGACGCTGTCGAGTATCTTGTCCCAGAAGGCACGCGGTTCAGCGCGGGCATAGCCGACGATCGCATCATGGCTGTCGACGCCCCAGAAGCCGGGATGGAAGAATGTCACGAGATCGACGCCGAAGCGCAGCCTGTCAGTAGCCATAACCTGTCCATTTATCGAGGCATGACCTACCCGCGTGCGGAAGAGCCGTTCCGCATCCAATAAGCCATGGATTTTCAACGCATTAAGAAATGGCAATCGTTTGCCATGACTAGATAATAGCCAAGCCGGTTTTTTAAGCAAGCGGTTTTTGGCAAACGTTTGCTATAAATCGGCGCCTGCCTTAGAGTTGCAAATCGAAGCATCCGGGAGACCGAAATAAACATGAATAAAAACAAGGATGTGGTAGGAGAGGAGCCATCGGGTGCATTGATGGCCGATGTCGCGCGGCTCGCCGGCGTTGCGATCTCAACAGTCAGCCGGGCGCTCGCCAATCCCGGACGGGTCAACGAGAAGACGCGCGCCAAGATCAATGCCGCTGCCAGGCAGCTGGGCTACACGCCGAACGCCATGGCGCGCGGCCTCAGGGTCGGCAAATCCAACATCATCATGATCATCCTGCCGGGATCGCTCTACTATGGCGCTTCCCAGATCATTCCGCAGGTGCTGCAGAGCATCAACAAGTCGCTGATCCAGGGCGGCTACAACCTGATGATCGCCAACCTCGATCGCGACGAGATTTCCGAACGGCATATTCTCGACCTCGCCTTTGGCGGGAGCGTGCGCGGCGCCATCATCCTGTCGTCGAAGCTCCCGGAGGTCGACGGGCGCTCGCTGGCAAATTCCGGTCTGCCGATCGTGTCGATGCTGCTCGACATGAGCGATGCCGGCCTGCAGAGCGTGATTACGAACGACCGCGAGGCCGTGCGCGACGTCACCGCCGAACTGATCCGATTGGGTCATCGACGGTTCTTCTATCTTGCGGGGCCTGAAGGCAATTACCACGATGTCGAGCGTTATGGCGGCGTGCTCGAGGCGCTCGAGGCGGCAGGATTGTCGGAGGGCTCGGTGCGTCGCTCGGGCGGCCATCTCGATTATCAGCACGGCTTCGACATCGGCGTCCAGGCAGCGGACGATTTCGCCAAATTGACCGAAAAGCCGACGGCCGTCATCGCAACCAGCGACGACATGGCCATTTCGTTTGTCAGCCGTGTCCAGCGGAGAGGTGTAAGCATTCCCGGTGATCTGTCCGTCGTCTCCTTCGACGGCTCCCCGGTCTGCGAATTCTGCTCGCCGCCGCTCTCGACGATCAAGCAGCCGGTGGAAGAGATGGGGCGCGCAGCGGTGGATCTCCTGCTCGACGCCATTGGCCAGAGAGAGAATGCGGCGGCGGTGCGCACCGTCATCCGCAGCAGCCTTATCCCGAGGGAGAGCATCGCCGCTCCGAAGAGCTGACGGAGCCGGCCGCGGCGAATGCCGGGGGGCCGGGCCTATTAGTGGAAGGCGCCGATGCCAGATGGCCAAATCTGGAAGATATAACTGTCGGTTCGGCGACAGAGGGATATTTTAGTTGTCAGTAATACAATCGTCCGGCAACATGATCGGCCAGCTTCTAGAATTGAGTAATATTGCCACCAGCACGTTGGGGAGACGGGCATGTGCGCAGAGCTTGTCGAGCGCCGATTGGCGGCTATCCTGGCTGCCGATGTGGTGGGCTACAGCCGTCTCCTGGAGGCAAACGAAGAGGAGACGCTTGATGCCCTTCGTCAGCATCGCCGCGAGCTTTTCGATCCCGCTGTCGCGAGCCACGGCGGGCGTATAATCAAGGTGATGGGCGACGGTTTCCTGGTCGAGTTCGGCAGCGTGCTCAGTGCTGCACGATGCGCAGTCGAAATCCAGCGCGGCATGCTGGAGCGCAACATTGGGATTCCAGCGGACCGGCACTTTGCGTTTCGAATAGGCTTGAACCTGGGCGATATCATCTTCGATGCGGATGACTTTCATGGGGACGGCATTAATGTGGCGGTCCGGCTGCAAGCCCTTGCAGATCCTGGCGGCATTGCCTGTTCGGCGGCTGTGCGCCACGAAGTCGGAAACAAGCTCGATCTCAATTTCGCAGACCAGGGCGCCAAGACCGTCAAGAACATTTCCCGTCCGGTCCATGTCTATTTTGCCGATTGGGGCAATGTCGGCTCCGGCGAGGAGGTACCGCTTGCCGCAAGCGGCCACACGCAGGCACCCACCAACAAGCCATCGGTTGCCATCCTGCCATTTGCCAACATCAGCAACGATCCCGCCCAGGAGTTTTTCAGCGACGGCATCACCGAGGACATCATCACTGACCTATCGAATGTTTCAGGCCTGTTTGTACTAAGCCGCAACACTGTCTTCACATGGAAAGGCCGCAGCGAGAACCTGCAGCGCATCGCCAGGGAACTCGGGGTTGCCTATGTCGTGGAGGGCAGCGTCCGCAAGGCCGGCAACCATATGAGGATCAATGCTGAATTGATCGACGCAGCGAGCGACGGCCACATGTGGGCCGCGCGTTACGACCGCGACCTCACCGACATCTTCGAAGTGCAGGACGAGATTACCAAGGCGATCGTCGAGCAACTAAAGGTCAAGCTGCTCCCGGAGGAAAAGAAGGCAATCGAGCAGGCGCCGACAGAGAGCGTGGAAGCTTATACGCACTACCTCAGGGGCCGCGAATACTACCATATTGCCTCGCGCTCAAACCATCTGATGGCCAGACAGAGCTTCGCCAGAGCCATCGAATTGGATCCCGGCTATGCCCGAGCCTATGCCGGCATCGCGGTTTGCGATTCACGTCTGCGGTCTCAATTCGGCACGGAGATTCCGGTGGAGGACATTCTCGCCAACACGGCGATGGCACTCGCTATCGATCCCAACCTGGCAGAGGCACACGCGGCCAGGGGGTTTGCGTTGGCCGTCGCCGGCAATCGCACTGAGGCGGTTTCCGCATTCGAAGAGGCTTTGTCGCTCGACGCCGATTGCCACGAGGCGAACCGGTACTATGCCGAATTTTGCGTCACCGACGGTCAGTTCGAACTGGCGGCTACGCACTTTCAGCGCGCAATGGAAATTAAGCCTGCCGATTATGGTGCGCCGATCATGCTCGTGAACGTCTTTCGTTCGCTCGGGCAAATAGACAAGGCCAGCAGCTATGCGCGGATCGCGTTGAAAAGGGCGGAGGAGGAACTGCGGCTCCATCCGGAAAATGCGAATGTTGCCTGCTTGGGAGCGACGGCGCTGGCCTTTCTCGGGGTCCGCGACATGGCGCTGGAATGGTTGGCGCGCGCGCTGGCGACGGATCCCAACGACATAAACATCCAGTACAATGCCGCCTGCACCTATGCACTGCTTGGCGAAATCGACAGAGCGATAGATTTGCTTGAGGTCTGGATGCCTCAAGTCGGCATCGAGATGCGGCTGTGGTTCAAGAACGATTCCGATCTCGACTCCATACGCAATCACCCGCGCTATTCGAGTTTGGTTGAGCTGTCTGAATAACGCCAAGTACATCTGGCAGGCTGCTTCTAATTCTATTTTATTACTTGCTAAAATTCTTGCGAGCGCCGAATGTCAACTTAAAATGGCAATCATAAAAGTCTTTTGAGGGGAGAGCGGATGAGCACCCGGTTTAGACTTTTTGTACAGCCTCCATTTGAAGATGCTCGGTCTAGTCCTGAGATTGTTGAAGTATCGTCTCGGCTGGGTAGCCTGACAGCTGGTCCGGCCGACAATCGCATGTTCGTTGTGGAGCCGGTCGGCAAGACCGGTCCTTACGGTGTGAACCGCGGGCCGCTCGGAACGCCGTACATGTATCTGCCGCCCTGGACCGGCAAAATCCTCGAGCCGGCCACCCCCGACGAGTGCGGCAATTTCGACTATCTTCGACCTTCGATGGCTGGCTTCGAAGCCGCGCATGTTTTTGGTTGCGTGCGATTCACCCTGGATGTGTGGGAACGCTATCTCGGCCAGCCGCTCACCTGGCATTTTCGCGATCATTATGACCGTCTGGAAATCTCGATCCTGCCGCGATGGGACAACGCGCAGTACGGCTATGGTTTCCTCGAAGTTGGGAGCCAGTTCGAGGATGACGGGCACGTCCTTCCCTTCAGCCTGGATTTCGACGTCATCGCTCATGAGGTGGGGCACGCGATCATCTTCAGCGTACTGGGCGTGCCGCGCCCGGGAACCGAGTACCCTGAATATCTTGGCTTCCAGGAGGCCTTCTCCGACTGCGTGTCGCTGATCGCGGCCATGCATTTTCCGTCCGTGATCGACAATGTTCTCGCGGAGACGCGCGGTAACCTCTACCGCGCAAATCGCCTTGCTCGCTTTTCGGAATTTTCGCCGCATCGGCAGATACGGTCGGCAAACAACAAAAGGACGATGGCCGAGTTCGCTCGTGGGTGGAAGGACGAGCATGAGCTCTCGCAACCACTCACCGGCGCGATATTCGACATCCTCGTCGACATCTTTCATGAGAGCCTGGTGGCGCGCGGCTTGATCTCGCCTGCGGTTGAGGATCTCGCAGATATTGCCGAGTTCGATCCGGCTGCCGAGACTCCCGTGCAGCGTGCTTTCGACCGCGCTTTCGCGCGCAACCCAGATGGTTTTGTCGAAGCACTGCTCGACGCACGCGATATCGTCGGGACGTATCTGGCGGAAACCCTGTGGGCTCTTGCTCCCGACTTTCTGGACTACGGCGATGTCGCGAGGACGATGCTTACGATTGATCGGAATGAAAGTGGCGGCCAATTCGCAAGAATCATCAGCAGAAACTTCGGGCAACGGGCGATCGGCGAGTTGCACGCCGGCGCGCACGTGAAAGGCGGCGAGCATCGCAGCCATGTCCTCTCTGCGCGGACGTTACTGCCGATAGATTATCTAGAGCTTCCGAAGATGAACTATCGCGAGAAAGTTTTGCTGTCGAGATCAATGAACGGTCAATAGTCAGGTGGATGGAGGGGGACGTGGCAGACGATGAAACATTACTCGGCGTATCAGCGGTATATCTGTTCGGGCGCCAACTTAGTGATCTGATTCTTAGAGGCAGTGTTTACAAGCCTCTGGGCGTACCTAAATCAGGAAAGAACAATTTTCTGAGGCGCCAGCTGGGTGCGGACGACGCGGCTCTGGCGCGCATCTATGCCTTCTCTTTCGAGGGAGCTTTCATTGAACTCGCTCGGCCAGCAATCTTCGTTGTCCACGGCTCCGGCGCGGATCCCGACGATCCGCCTCCGAATGCTATCGCGTACGACAGATTGTCTCGGTCCCCTGGTTCAAGTGCCCGAACCGGCCTCGGGTCCCAAATTGGAGCTCTCGCCAAGGATATGAGGGTTTGGGTCTATGACAAGGGCGATCTCTCGATGAGACTCGATGCCGAAACGGGAACCTTTGAACAAATCCTGCTCTCGGCTGAGGTTTCGGCTGATCCCAGAGGAACGGCGAGCGGCGGATTGTCCAGATCAGGCGGCGCCTTGTCCCGCTCCGGCGGGGTGATGTCAAGATCAGGCGGATTCATACCGCGCAGATCGGGCGATGGTGATTAATCTACAGATAGGGACGGACCAGGGAGGCTAACATGTCCGACGATAAACCTGAAGTTGAAGTTGAAGTTAAAATTGATAGTTTGGACCCGGACGACGTGGCTGCTCCGTTGCGTGTTGATACGCCTTTTAGGCTCATAGGTCATGGCTTTAGTAAAAAAAAGATCAAAGTATACATATCTACCGATGAATATGGCGGCGATAAAGTTTCAGAAGTCAAAGTATCTATTGAAGGGCACACTACGAGTACAGATGAGTTTTTGAAGGTAATTGCCCGGCCGGAGATCGGCGCTCCGATGGGGAGAGTGTTGTGGGTCGCCATAAAGCTGAACGGTAAATTTCAAGACGCTCGAGAAGGATTCAAAGTCGTCTAATTTTCGGGAGATCACGTCCATAGCGGGCTGACGGTCTCCGACGCCGCCGGCCACTGCCTGCTGCGTCGGCGTCTCGATGCATACCCCCAACCCGCTGCCTTGGCCGCGTCGTTCGCCGCAGCCGATCGACCTGCGACGGAGAAGCGCCGCGGTAAAGTGTAGATCGTCCCGGACGCGGCGCTTTCGAACGCGCTTTGCTGTTCCGTGGATTCATTTCATCTCGCCGGTAAAAATTATAAGTGATTTGCGGAAGCGTCGAGCGAGACACGAGTGCGGTCGCGGGTCCGAGGCCCATCAAGAGCGTTGTGTCGTCTACCGTTTACGCGGGAACAGCCCCGTTCCGAAGACCGGGTGAGACCTGCGTCAATCGCCCGAAGACATCGCAGAGTGTTTGCCGACCACGATCCCGTTCAGCTCAGTTCGAAGTGAGGCTACGTTTGCTGCACCGTTAAGGTTCGCAAACTCTTGCTGGGCCGCAAGCCAGAGGGGCGATGCCCTTCCGTGCAGGAGACGGCCTTCAAGCGTCAGTTCGATGACCCGGTAGCGGCCATCGGTCGGCGAGGGCTTCATGGAGACAAAGCCGTCTCTCTCCAGGAAACCGACCATCTTCCCCATTGCCGTGCGTTCGACATCGAGGCGCTCGGCCAGCGCGATGACGGTCGCGCTTTCAGCCTCAGCCAGAGCGGCGAGGATGAGGAACTGGGTGATGCGCAGCCCGACCGGTTCGAGGTGAGCGTCATAGAGGCGGGTGATCTGGCGGCTCGCCTTACGCATGGCGTTGCAATTGCACTGGTCGATTCCCAGAGGCTGATTTGCCGACAACATTTCCGTTCCTTTCAAATCCATTCTCCGGGCGTCTTCACACAGCCCGCGGAAGACGCCATCCTTTATTGCCATCGCGCCGGCTATTCAGAACAATCCCGGCGGGGGTGTGATGTAGCCGGGAACCTCGTCCGCCAAGGTGCTCTTTAACAGAACCGTGCCCTTGTCGGCCATGACCTCGCTCTTTCCGGCGGACAGTGCGTCATAGGTCTGTATTGCCACGTTCACCGGGCTGGTCTTCGGCACGTCGATACCGTTCGTCAAATCCGTGTCCAGGAAGCCGACGTGAAGAGCGAGCACCTGGATGCTGCGGCCCGCAAGGTGGAACCGTAACTGGTTCGTATAGCTCCAGGCGGCGGCCTTCGACGCGGCATATGGTGTCAGATAGGGCCGTGGCAGCCATACGATATCAGAAAGGACGTTGATAATGGCGGCACGGGGCACTTTGGAAAGGCCAGGCTCAAACGCCTGTGTGACGCGCGCCACGCCATAGTAATTGGTGTCAAACAACGCCTTCGATTGAGCCTCGAAATCGACCGCCAAGGGATTGTCGATCAGGGCGGCAATACCTGCATTGTTGATCAGAATCGTTGTATCTGCTGCAGCCTCGGCTGCGGCGGCGACCGAGGCCGGATCGGTGACGTCGATGCGGATTGGCACGACACCGGGTTCGTCGAAGCCTTTTGTGTTGCGCATGCCTGCATAGACCTTCTTTGCTCCGCGCCGGACGGCCTCGCGTGCGAAGGCCAGACCTAGGCCGCGATTGGCACCTGTAATGAAGATCGTTTCGTTGTTGATTTCCATGACACGTCTCCTTGTTAGGTTAGTGGCCGATCCGCTACTCCGGCGGAGGCCAAATGAGCTGTTGAATTCAGAGGAAAAGCTGCTTGGGCAACTGACCGGATAGCGCGCCTTTGAGGTGGTCGGCGAGCGACACAACGGCATGGACCGGGGCCATACGGACGCTTACGCGCGGTATGGAGCCATCCGGGTGGCGATCGATGATGACGGTCGCATTCAGGCGTTCGCCGCTGGTCAATAGCGCTTCATATTCCAGAAACGTCCGCGAACCGACGATCTCCATAAAGGTCGGGGTTTGCTCGACGTAGAAAGTGCCGACGGCATCTACGACACGCCGGATTTCTTCCCGACCGATCACCGGTCCACGCAGCACGGAACTGATCAGTTCCGCTTCTGCGGTCAGGTCGTCGAGGAATGGATGGCGTTCTTGGTGAGTGCTCGACATAGCCGTTACTCCTGGCTTTCGCCTTCACTGGAAGGCGTCACGGTTCTTGGCGATGAATTCCGGTACGGAGAGGGCAGGGGTTCCGGTCACGCGCTCGACGACGTCGTTGGTGCCGGAAAAGACGCCCTCGCGGTAGTTCTGAGCGACTTCGACTAGGTGCTGCACGAGGAAGGGCGGAAACTTGTAGAGCGTCTCCATCTTGTCTTTAAAGGCTTCGATCGAGGCCGGCGCGTATTCGATCTTGGCTCCCAGAACATCACTCATTGCTGCGGCGATCTCTGTGTGGTTCATTTCGACGGGGCCGTGAAGGGTATAAATCTCGCCTTCATGGCCTTCCGGCTTTGCCAGCAGATGGGCGATCACACGCCCCTGGTCATCCGAGCTAATCGGTGCATGGCGGCCGTTCTCGAAAGGGAATTCGATTTTCTTGGCCGCCCAGATCTCCCTTGCAAAATGCGGATAGACGAGCCAATCGGCAAAGAAGGTTGGACGCAGATGCGTGGTTGGGACGCCTGACCAGTCGAAGACGCGCTCCGAAATCCAATGATCCTGCGCTGCGTGGCTGGTGGATTCTCGACGTGCCGAGATCTGCGACATGTTTACAATCGCGGAGAGGCCGGCTTCCTTCGCCGCCTGCGCGAAGTAGGCAGCTGCACTAAGAATTCCGGGCGCGATTGGGTGAAGAAAGTATGCAGATCGAATACCCTCCATCGCCGCACGAATGTCGTCGATGTCAGTGAAATCGCCAACCGCGATTTCGACGCCGCGCTTCCGCAGTGCTTTCGCGCGGTCGTCKTCCGAGCGAACATAGGCTCTGACCTTTTTGCCTAGTTGAAGAAGCTCGTCGATAGCAGCGCCGCCGGTCCGTCCGGTTGCCCCACTGACCAGGATATCTGTCTTGCTCATTGCCATATCTCCTTATTGAGAGCATATGCTCGTATTTGCTAACAGATAGGAGCATATGCTTTCATTGTCAAGCATGACTTCCCGCGATATTCTGAAGCGTGCCTGCAACGCCTGACCGATCGCCAAGCCGGCAGCACCGAAGGCAAGTGGACGTTTCCTGAAGCAACGATTGCCGAGTGAAAAGCTGGCCACGACTTGGCAAGCGAAAGGGTGACCGCATTTTATACGCACTGATCCGCTGATTTCGTTCGAAAAGCGTCTTGTGGCGTGAATGGTCGACGGTTCAGATACCATCAAGGCGAACGATACGCCGCTTCTCAGGTGCGCGCGAATTCTAGCAGCGGCGCGATATCATGGTTGTCTGCTGCGCGAAGGGCCACGACGTAACGAGTGCGCAGTTCACCGACACCGGCCAGAGTTTCGCCGCCCCAACTGAAACGCTCGCCGCCAAGGCGTTCGATCAGAAGATCGGCCGCCAAGCGAGCGTGACGGCCATTTCCGTTTGGAAACGGGTGGATCGCGACCAGGCGATGGTGAAACCTGATCGCAATTTCATCCGACGAAAATGCCTCATGCCCAACCCAATAGCCGACGTCGCTTAACAGGCTCGCGAGCTCCACTCCGATGCGGTAGGCTTGGACGCCGATATTGCGCTCCGTCGTTCTGAAAGTGCCGGCCCATTCCCAGACGTCGCCAAACATCCGCTTGTGCAGTGTTCGCATGAAGTCCTCGCTGAGCATTCGCTCAAGCGATACGCGCCGGCGACCGCGCGCCCAGGCCGCACCCTCGACGATGCTTTCCTGCTCCGCCTCGTTGAGATCACGGCGGTGCGTGATCCATGTCTGAAGCAGTCCCTCTCGCTCTTGCGGTTCAAGGGGTGTTGCGTCCTCAGGCTCCTGAAACAGGTCCGTCATGTCTCGTTCCAGAGGTCGCGCTCGGAGAGCCTGTCGCGAATGTATGTCTGGACGCGGGATTCGAAGTCTGCTTCATCTGTGTCCTGAGCTTCGAGCCGCATTGTATGCGCGACACGCTGAAGCTCACGCGTTGCGATCTTCCTTGCGCGCCCCTCGATGACAGTCTCAAGTGAACTGTTTGGAACGAGGGCGTAGACGAGAGTGCAATCCAGCGCCTCAGCTGCGCGACGTAAGGTATTGAGTTGGATCGTGCCTGCGGCTTCCGACTTCTCGATGGCTTCAACAGTTTGAGGTCGCACGCCAATGCGTGCGCCGAGTTGCGCGCCCGTCATTCCGAGTGCGTCGCGTAGTGCGCGCACCCATCCCTTCGGCGGCGCCCTGAACCGGTCGATCGGGTGGAGCGCTCGAAGTCGTTCATCAAGGCGCAGGCGCCCCCTCTTTCGACTGTCACTCTTCATCCATTGCCCTCAGACGGTAAGCTGATCATGAGACAATAAATATCAGCATACAGTCTGATTATCAATCCACATGACTCAGTCTGTAATATGATTACAGGATCTAAATATCATGCTGTAATCTGCGAATCTATTATCTAAAATCAGGCTGGAGTCTGTCGGATATCGTTTTGCTCGAGTGGGGATAGAGGCGGGAATTGGCCGTGTTGGAGGCCTTCCCTTCGTCCCCTGACGCAATTTCCGGTCTGGAGAAAGAGGAATGGTTGGGGAGGAATACCTTAGTCTCGTCATGCCAGTTGGCAACGTCGGTCACGCCAGCGGAATTGGGGCGCAGGTCACGCTCCATCAAAACTTCGTCTGACCCCATCAGTCGGCGCGTCGTGCTACGAAAATGACAACGCCGGGCGATCTGAAACTTCAGCTATGCGCGGTGGAATTTGAAATTCCGAGCACGCATATGGACCTCTCGAAGATCAAGACGCTGATCGACTTTGTCGGACGATCGAACATTACCGAGCTGACGGTGACGGAGAAGGACGTGACGGTTCGGATCTTCCGCGCGTCGCAGGGTCAGGAGGCTGCTGCCGAGCCCGAGCAAGAGGCAGGATCGACGACAAGCCTTGGCAATGATGCCGGCTCCGATACGCCTTCGAGGCATGAGAAAACCTATGCGGTGAAGGCGCCGGTCTTCGGCGTTCTGCATCGGACCCCGGCGCCCGGGGAGCTACCATTCGTCACGATCGGTGACGAGGTGGAAGAGGGGCAGACGCTTTTCATCATCGAGGCGATGAAGGTCTTCAACACGATCGCTGCGCCGCGGTCGGGGCGCATCACGCATCTCACCGAAATCGACGATGGCGAGGTCGAGACCGGCGATCTGCTCGCGGAGATTGCATGATGCTGGAAACGCCTGAACAGTCTGCGGCAGGCCGCTTCGATACCGTCCTGATCGCCAATCGCGGCGAAATCGCAGTCCGGATCCAGCGCGCCTGCCGCGATCTCGGTCTGAAGACGGTCGCCATCTGCTCCGAGGCTGACAGGGAAGCGCCCTACGGCAGCACCGCAGACAGCCTTCTCTGCATCGGCCCGTCGAGTGCTGCGAAGAGCTATCTCAATCAGGATGCCATCCTTCTGGCGGCCAGTCTGGCCGGTGCCGGCGCCATCCATCCAGGTTACGGCTTTCTATCGGAAAACGCCGCCTTCGCCGACGCCGTCGAGAAGGCCGGCCTGATCTTCATCGGTCCGACCGCTTCATCGATTGCCATCATGGGCGACAAGATCTCGGCAAAGCGGGCGATGATGGCAGCCGGCGTCCCCTGCGTTCCCGGTCCGGATACCGCGCTGCCCGACGACCCCGCCACGATCGAGCGCATAGCGCTGGAAATCGGATATCCCGTCATCATCAAGGCAGCCGCCGGCGGCGGCGGACGCGGCATGCGCGTCGTGCCAAAGGCCGACGTGCTGCATGAAGCAATTGCGCTGACGCGGGAAGAGGCCCGCAAGGCCTTCGGCTCACCTTCGCTCTACATGGAGAAATTCTTAGAGCATCCGCGCCACATCGAGATACAGGTCATTTGCGACGATCACGGCAATGCCGTGTGGCTGGGGCACCGGGATTGCTCGATGCAGCGCCGCCATCAGAAAGTGGTTGAGGAGGCGCCGGCGGCGGGAATTGTGCCCGATATCATCCAGCCGGTCGGCATGGCCTGCGTGCAGGCCTGCCTTCAAATCGGCTACCGGGGTGTCGGAACCTTCGAATTCCTGTACGAGGACGGTGCTTTCTATTTCATCGAGATGAATACGCGACTTCAGGTCGAACATCCCGTCACCGAGATGACGAGCGGTGTCGATATCGTCCAGGCGCAGATAAAGGCAGCTCAGGGCCACGTTCTTGATCTCAACCAAGGCGACGTGACATGCGAAGGCCATTCCTTCGAATGCCGCATCAACGCCGAGGACCCGGATAGCTTCCTGCCCTCGGCGGGTGTCGTCACCCATCTGGCTTTGCCCACGGGGCCGGGCATCCGCGTCGATACGCATATTCATGCCGGCTACAAGGTCTCGCCCTATTACGATTCGCTGATCGCCAAACTGATCGTCCATGCGCCGACGCGGGCGGAAGCGATGGCAAGAATGCGCGAGGCGCTTGCCGGCACGGAAGTCGAGGGGATTTCCACCAATATCCCCTTCCTGCGCGCCCTGTTCGAGGACGGCGCATTCGCGCAGGGCGAGACGGACATTCATTATCTCGAACAATGGCTGAAGCTGCGGAGGGCGGCATGAGCGCGATCGATTTCAGCGATCCGGCAACCATCGCATTCCTCACCGAAGCGCTGACGGCCGCCGGTGTGGACGGTCTCGAAATCTCCCGGCCGGGCGGACAGCTTCGCATCGTCGTCGCCGAAAAAGGCGGCGCCCGGATCAGCTCGACCGACGCGACGCCTCCTGCTCCCGGTTTCGCTCCCGGTTTGACATCGGCTGTCGTGAAGGCGCCAATGGCGGGCCGCCTCTGCCTCGATCATCCGGCGTCCGCTGTACCGCAAAAACTGCCGCGCTCCATATCCGATGCAGATATCGTCGGGTTCGTCGGGGTAGGGCATATCCTGCTTCCCCTTCGCGCCGGCCGTTCCGGTGTTTTGACCAGGCTGCTCGCCGAGCCCGGCGCGCTGGTCGGCTTTGGCGATCCTCTGTTCGAAATCGAGCTCCCATCATGATCGCCACGACGAACAGACATGCATCGCAACGCGAGATCGTTCCAGCCACCAAAAGCCGGGCGCGGGTTTCTTCGATCGGCGCCAGATCCTTCCTGCTCGAGGCGCCCGGCGACTTCGATCTCGTCGCGCAGCGGCGGATCTGGGCTCTGTCCCAGAGCGTGAAAGGCTGGCCGGACCTTGCCGAAAACATTCCGGGCATGACCAACCTGCTGGTGATCTTCAAGGAGACGCCCGAAGATCCGGATGCGGTGGTCGCCCGGCTGCTGGAGGCATGGGAGAATGCGCGCAGCATCGATCTCAACGGCAAGACCATCGAGATCCCCGTCGATTATGGCGGCGAATATGCGACGGATCTGCCGGCGCTTTGTAATCTCTCGGGCTTGAGCGATCGCGAAGTCGTCCGCATCCATCATGAAGCCACCTACCGTGTCTTTGCCTTGGGCAGCGCGCCCGGCTTCGGCTATCTGCATGGCCTCGATCCGCGCATCTACATGCCGCGAAAGACCGTGCCCTCGCTGAAAATGCCGAAGGGCTGCGTCACCATCGGCGGCATGCAGACCGGCGTCGCCATGCTCACAGGTCCGAATGGCTGGAATTCCATCGGCTTCGCGGCACTTGAGATGTTCGACCCCGCCTCATCGAGACCCGCCATGATGGCGCCTGGAGATACGGTGCGGTTCCTGCCGGCGAGGATCGAGCTATGATCGAGATCTTGGAAAGCGGTCCGTTCAACACGGTGCAGGACCTTGGCCGCCCCGGCTATCGCGATATCGGCGTATCGGCCAGCGGTGCGATGGATCCGCTTGCGGTCCGCATCGGCAACATTCTCGTCGGCAATGATGAAAATGCCGCCGCGATAGAGGTGCAGACCTTCCCGTTCAGCCTGCGTTTCGAGCGACGCGTGGTCTTTGCCGTGACCGGCGCCGACGGCAATCCTCATCTTAGCGGAATGGAACTGCTTGCCTGGTGCGCTTACATCGCGGAGCCCGGACAGGTTCTCGAACTGAAACAGCCTCCACGGCTGGCGCGCTCCTATATTTCGGTCGGAGGCGGGCTGGATATTCCCGTTGTCATGGGTTCGCGAAGCACGTCGCTTCGCGGCAGCTTCGGGGGCAATGCCGGCCGGCCTCTGGCGAAGGCCGATCGGATCGCGGGCGGCGAGGACGCCGAAATCGCCATGCTGCCAGCCTCGGGTCTTGCCGTCGTCGAACCGGCCGTGGCACTGCGCGATGTCTTCCCGGCTGCTGTCGACGGCACGCTGCCGATCCGCGCCTTGCCGGCCGGTGAGCACGATCTTTTCGCAGGCGATGGCGAAGCTTTCTGGAGCCGGATCTGGAGGATTTCCTCCCGAAGCGACCGGACGGGCTACCGCTTATCAGGCGAGCCGATCAAGCCGACGGCGTCCATCGAGATGCGTTCCCACGGCGTCGTGCCCGGCGTGATCCAGGTTCCGCCCGGCGGCGAACCGATCGTGCAGATGAGCGATGCCAACACTGCCGGCGGATATCCGAAGATCGCCGGCGTGATCGAATGCGATCTCTGGCGGCTCGGCCAAGCCCGCATCGGCGCCCGCCTGAACTTCGTTCGCTCGACGCATGCGGAGGCGCGCGCGGTGGAACAGGCCATCGCCCGCTATGTCGACGACGTCAGGCAGACATCCCGGATGGTCAAGCGCGCCTTGAAGGCGATGGCCTAACGCGTGTCGCCCAAGAGGCCGTCAAAAGGAGGAACTGATGAAGATCGATCTGAATTCCGACATGGGCGAAGGATTTGGTCCCTACCGGCTGTGCGACGACGAGGCGATGATGAAACTCGTCTCGTCGGCCAACATCGCCTGCGGTTTCCATGGCGGCGACCCCGAGATCATGGGGCGTATGGTCCGGCTTGCGAAACTGAACGGCGTCGGAATCGGCGCCCATCCGGGCTTGCCCGACCGGCTCGGGTTCGGCCGGCGCGAAATAGCGTTTTCGCCAGACGAGCTTCGCCAGCAGATGCTCTATCAACTCGGCGCCCTGATGGCGATCGCCAAAGCCGAGGGTGTCACTGTCTCCCATATCAGCTTCCACGCAGCCATGGGCAATATGGTCAACCGCGATCCTGTGCTGGCCGATCTGATGATGGATGCGATCGCCACGGTCGATGCTGGTCTCGTCGTCTTCGTGACCCATGGCAGCGAGATTCAGCTGGCGGCCAGACGCGCGCGGTTGAAGACGCTGGCGCTTTTCCTTGCGGACCGGGCTTATGATGCCCAGGGCAGACTTGTCGCGCGCGGGCTCGCTGGCGCCGTCATCAAGGACGAAGCCTCGGTGCGTGCACGCGTACGACAATTCCTCCTCGAAGGAACCGTCGAGACGATCGACGGAGCGGTGATCGCAATGCCGGCCCGCTCCATTCTCGTCCATAGCGACACACCCGGCGCCTTGGAGCTTGCCGGCATCGTGCGCGGCGAGATCGAAGCCACGGGTGCTGCGCTCGCGCCTGCCGCCGAACTCGCCGATTGATACAATCCTGATCGCCTGCGGGCGGTCTCCCATTCCAATCCCTCATCGAAGGACCATCTTGATGTCCGCTGTATCAGACCGCCTGAAAAACGTCTCCATATCCGCATCCGCCGCCATGACCCAGCGCGCCAGGGAACTGGCCGCCAACGGGATCAAAGTCGTCAGCCTCTCGTCTGGCGAGCCGGATTTCCCCACTCCGGCGCACGCGATCGAAGCGGCTCATGCGGCAGCTCTTGCTGGCGATACGAAATATCCTCCGATGGACGGTACGCCGGCGCTCAAATCCGCCATCATCAGGAAGTTCAAACGGGACAACAATCTCGACTACCAGGCCAGCCAGATCGTCGTCTCGGGCGGCGGCAAGCAGGTGATCTTCAATGCCATGCTGGCAACCTGCAATCCGGGCGACGAGGTCGTCATTCCCACACCCTCCTGGGTCAGCTACGCCGATATCGTCAAATTCGCCGGTGGCAYCCCGGTCGCCGTCCCCTGCCACGAGCAGACCGGCTTCAAGCTGCGTCCCGAGGATCTGGAGGCGGCGATCACGCCGCGCACCAAATGGCTCTTCCTGAATTTCCCGAACAATCCGACCGGGGCGGCTTGCTCCCGGGCGGAGATGGCTGCCATTGCCGAGGTCATGCTGCGTCATCCCAATGTCTGGATCATGACCGACGATATCTACGAACACCTGGTCTATGACGACTTCCAGTTCTGCACGATCGCCGAAGTCGAACCCAGGCTCTATGAGCGCGTCCTGACGATGAACGGCGTTTCCAAGGCTTACGCAATGACAGGCTGGCGGCTCGGCTTTTGCGCCGGGCCGAAAGAGCTGATCTCCGCCGTCAGCAACGTCAACGGGCAGAATGGCGGCGGCATCGGGACGCTGACCCAGGCTGCGGCGACCGCTGCGCTGGACGGGCCTCAGGATCTCTTGAAGGAGCGTGCGGCGATCTACAAGGAAAGACGCGATTTCGTCCTAGACAGATTGTCTGAGGTGGACGGGCTGCGCTGCCACAGGCCCGAAGGCGCCTTTTACATCTATCCCAACATTTCCGGGCTGATCGGCAAGACCAGCAAGGGCGGACGAAAGATCGAGACCGATGTCGATTTCGTCATGGCGCTGGTGGAAGAGCATCATGTCGCGACCGTGCAAGGGGCGGCTTACGGAATGAGCCCCTTTTTCCGTATTTCCTACGCGACCAGCATGGAGAAACTCGGCGAAGGCTGCGCGCGCATAGCTCAATTCTGCAGGGATATGCGCTGATCGGCGACGCGCTTTAGATCTGAATTCAGATCTAAAGCAAAGAAATGGAGCATGATGTCGTCCGAAAACCGCTCACACTTTTCGGCATCATGCTCTAGCTTTTCAACCGCGCCGTCAGCTCGAGAAGGATGTCCCGGACGGCAAGGGCCGGTTCCGACAGCGGATTCTGGTCGGAAACGCACAGCGACAGGGTTTCTTCGATCCGCGGCGAGACGAGCCGGCAGATCAGCGGCTCGCTCGACTCCGATACGATGCGATCGGCGATGGCTTTCGGCATGATCGTCGCGCCGAGGCCGCTGCCCACCGCACGGGCCAGCGTGCGGACGATTTCGACTTCCGCCACGACTTTCAAATTGGTGCGGGTGCGGGTGAAGGCGGTATCGACCGCGCGGCGGACGAAATTATAGGCCGGCGGCAACAGCAGCGGCATCCCGTCGAGGGCATTGACCGGAACGGGTTTCGCATCCGCTTCGATCGCAAAGTCCCGATGCGCGACAAGGAAAAACTCTTCGCTGAGAATCGGCTCGAACCGGACACCCTTGATCGGTCCGGTTCCATGGAGAAGCGCCATCTCCAGCCGGCCGTTCATGATCATCTGGCTATAGGTCTGGCCGACGCTTTCGGTCAGGTGCAGCAGAATACCGGGATGCCGTTTTCGGGTCTCCGCCAGGAGGTCGACCGACAGCGTGGCCGCACTGCTGAAGGGCACGAGGCCGACGGACACACGCCCGGCAAGCGAATTCCCGGCTGCCGACGCATCCGCTTGCGCCTGCTCCATCTGCCGAAGGATAATCTGCGCATGGCGATACACCGCATGTCCCGCATCGGTCATGCTGACGCCCTGCTGGCTGCGGATCAGCAGCTTCTGGCCGAAATGTTCCTCCAGTGCCGCAAGCTGCTGGCTGAGGGCCGGCTGGGCGATGTGCAGAAGGTCCGCCGCTCGCGTGATGCTGCCGCTGTCGACGATCACAATGAAGGATCTGAGGCGTCTGATGTCCATGAGGATCGGGGTACCGTTCTGATCTGCGCGGCTTACATGTTTGCAGACGCGCATTGCTTTTGCAACGCGACGCCGGCGCCAGAACCGGGGACCGCCTGCGGCACGGACGCCGCGAGGCGATGCCCGGCATCAGCTCTGTCTTTTCTTCAGCAGCCTGCGCCCGCTCCATAACCGTTGCTTATTGCTCCAGAGATAATCGGTCTTAGGCAAGGGGTTTAAGCTTCGCTACTGTCTCGATCAACAACAAGGGAACGACAATGCCATTCTCCGACTACAAGACCGCACTGGTGACCGGCGCATCCTCCGGTATCGGCGCAGCCGTGGTGGAGCGGTTCCGCCGGGAGAACATCGAGGTCCATGCGGTTGCCCGTAGCGCCGAAGCGTTGCAGCAGCTGGCCGCGCGAACGGGCTGCATCGCCCACGTCATCGATGTGACCGACCGTCAGGCCATGGCCGAGCTCACCCGTCGAGTGGAGTTCGATATTCTCGTCAACAATGCCGGCGTCGACCGGCCGAAGAAATTCCTGGAAGCCGACGAGGGCGATATCGATCTCCTCGTCGACGTCAATCTCCGAGCGGTCCTGCACATCTGCCGCATGGTCGTGCCCGGCATGGTGGCGCGCGACCGCGGACATGTCATCAATATCTCATCGATCGCCGGCGCCTACAATTTCGGCGGAAATTCATCCTATCACGCCACCAAGGCCGGGGTGAGCATGCTGTCCAACCAGCTGCGCATCGACGCTTTCGGCAAGCGGGTACGGGTCACGGAAATCTGCCCCGGCCGGGTCGCCACTGACATTTTCAATCATGTCCACGGCGATGACCCCAGCATCCGCGAACGGTTCATCGACGGCTTCGAACTGCCGCAGGCGGCCGATATCGCCGACGCGATTGCCTTCGCCATAGCAGCCCCCGTCGCCGTCAACATCGGACATATGGAGATCACACCGACGCTGCAGGTCATGGGCGGCCTGCAGACGGCAAAGCCCCAGCCTTCGGCGAAGACGGATCAATCCGGGGAGCCAAACCCGTGAGCGGTTTCGACCTTTCGGCAATCCTCGGAAATCCGGAATATACCGCCATGCTGCTGCATGGCATCGAGATGACATTCATCATCTATGCCGGCTCCTGGACTATGGCGATGGCGCTGGCACTTCTGCTGCTGGCTTTGCGTTTTTCGCCCTTTCGCTTCGGCGATCCGTTAGTCGCTGCTTACGTATCCTACCACCGGAACGTCCCCACCCTGGTTCAGCTGATGCTGTGGTATTTCGGGATTTTCACCCTGATGCCGAGCGGAGTAGCCGAATGGCTGGCCGTCCATAACGCCGAGGCCATCTTCGCGGTGATCGGGCTCGGGCTCTGCCAGGCGGCCTATTTCAGCGAAGATCTTCGGTCGGGCGTGCGCTCGGTCAGTCCCGGCCAAATGCAGGCAGCCCGCGCGCTCGGCCACGGCTATGTCTCGGCGATGCGTTTCGTCATCATGCCGCAGGGCGTGCGCAACGCCCTGCCGCCGCTCATCAATCACAGCGTTTCCCTGTTCAAGAACAGCAGTCTCGCCGTCGTCATCGGAGCCTCGGAACTGACGCATGCCGTCAAGGAAATCGAGAACCTCAGCTTCCGGACCTTCGAGATCTACCTGATCGGCACGGTTCTCTACCTTTTCTTCTCGCTCGTGATCATGAGCATCGGCGCCTATCTGTCCATGCGCACGGATCCTGCCAGGAGTGCGCGGGCATGATCCACGACATGATCGCCATCGTCCAAGACTACTGGCTGCTGCTGCTGATCGGCCAATATCCTAACGGGCCGCTTGGCGGGCTCGCCAACACGCTGATCCTTTCAGCGCTCAGCATCGCTCTCGCTTTTCCGGTCAGCATCCTCTTCGCACTGGCGCGGCTCTCCAGGTCGCCGCTGCTGCGCTGGCCGGTCACGGCGCTCGTCTATTTCACCAGGGGCGTGCCGCTCTTGATGCTCATCCTGTGGAGCTATTTCCTCGTTCCGCTGCTGACCGGCGCTGATGTGCCGAGCTTCGTGACGATGCTGACGACGCTCGTGGTCTATCAGAGCGCGTTCCTGAGCGAAGTCGTGCGTGCCGGCATCGTCGCGCTCGGACCGGGCCAGATGGATGCGGGGCGTGCGCTTGGCCACAGCTATATCGGCGCGATGCGCTTCATCATCCTGCCGCAGGCGCTCTACAACATGATCCCCAGCATCATCTCCACCTTCGTCTCGACGATCAAGGACACGACGCTCGGCTACGTGATCAACGTGCCGGACCTGACCTTTGCCGCAAGCCAGGTCAACAACCAACTCCTGACGCAGCCTTTCCAGGTCTTCCTCATTCTGGCGATCGTCTATTTCGCCATCTGCTGGACGCTCACCTACTTCGCAAATCGCCTCGAGCGGAGCATCACGCGGCGACGTGCGGGACTTTCCAACCTTCCTGCCGCCGCCTTGGTTGCGCCATCGAAAATCATATCGGAGCAGCTATGACCATGTCAGTTTCAGCACAGGAATTGCAGACGATCCGGCTTTCGCAGGTCTGCAAGAGCTACGGCGACTACCCGGTCCTGAAGGACATCGATGCGCAGGTGACGCGCGGCGAGGTCGTGGTCATCTGCGGACCGTCCGGTTCGGGAAAGTCGACGCTGATCCGCACGATCAATCGCCTTGAGGAGATCAACAGCGGATCGATCACGCTCGACGGGCAAAATATTCACGCCGCCATGCGGGCAAAGGAACTCAATGCGCTGCGCAGCAGGATCGGCTTCGTATTTCAGAACTTCAACCTGTTTCCGCATCTTTCGGTGGTCGAAAACGTGTCGATGTCGCCGATCCGGGTGAAAGGCGTGGCACCGGATGTCGCCGAGGACAAGGCCCTCAAGCTTCTCGATCGGGTCGGTCTCGCCGACAAGGCGCGGGCCTATCCCGGTCAACTCTCGGGTGGCCAGCAGCAGCGGGTGGCAATCRCCCGCGCCCTTGCCATGGAACCGCCGGTGATGCTGTTCGACGAGCCGACCAGCGCGCTCGATCCTGAAATGGTCGGCGAAGTGCTGGCCGTCATGAAGAGCCTGGCGTCGGAAGGCATGACCATGCTCTGCGTCACCCACGARATGGGTTTCGCGCGCGACGTCGCGGATCGGGTCTGGTTCATCGATGCCGGCCAGATCCTCGAAATGGCGACCCCCGAGGAATTCTTCAACAATCCAAGCCATCCCCGTGCGCAGCGTTTCCTCGCTGATCTCAGGCATTGATACCAACCACCAAAAACAAAGGAGAACAGCAATGAACTGGAAATGCCTAACCCTCACCGTCGCATTTGCCGGCATGGCGGCCGCTTTGCCCGCAAAAGCCGATCAGCTCGACAACATCATGTCGGCGAAAACCCTGCGCTGCGCGACTTTCGCTGACGTTCCTCCCTTCGCTTCGCCCGATCCGAAGACCCGCGAAATGGCCGGTTTCGACGTCGATCTCTGCGGCGCCATCGCCAAGGAACTGGGCGTCAAGGCTGAAATCAAGCCGGTTTCGGTCGAGGCCCGCGTGCCCGAGGTCAAGCTCGGCCGTGTCGACATCACCGTTGCCAACCTCGCCTATACTCTGAGCCGCGCCGAGCAGATCCAGTTCAGCGATCCCTATTATCTCGCCAAGGAAATGCTGATCGTGCCGGCGGATGATGCGGGCAAGAAGAAGGCCGATTATGCGGGCCAGCGCATCGCTTCGACCAAGGGTTCGACCTCCGAGATGTCGATCAAGCTCAACAAATCCGACCCACTGACCTTCCAGGATACCGCCTCGGCCTATCTCGCCGTCCAGCAGGGCAAGGCGCGCGGCATGGTGGCCAACACCATGACGACGACCAAGTTCGTCAATGAATCGAAGAGCAAGGGCAAGGAAATGCGGATGATCGAGGAGCCGATGCTGTACCAGCCGATCGGCATCGGTATGGCCAAGGATCAGCCGGCGCTGACCGCCAAGATCAACGAGATCCTTCGCAAGCTCGACACATCGGGCGAGATCAACAAGATCTGGGACAAGTGGCTCGGCCCGGATACCGAATACAAGATGACGCGCACCGACAAGGTCGTATCGCTCTCGGAGCTGAAGTTCGACCCGATCCCGTAGGATCTCGGGGTCCAAACGAAATCAGACGGCGGGACATGCCCGCCGTCGGCCAAAAATGGGAGGCATCCATGATCCATATTAAAGATATTGCCGAACGGCCAAGCAAAGCCGATATCGACGCCGTTTCCAAATTTTCGCCCGCGACGATCCACGAAGCCCAAGGGCGCCGCGGAGCCCTTTCCTCCCGCCTCAAGCCCGTCGACTACCGCATGAAACTGTGCGGTCCGGCCTTCACGGTGAAATGCGCGCCGCGTGACAACATCATGCTGCAGCTCGCCATCAACTACGCAAAGCCCGGCGATATCATCGTCGTATCGGCGGGCGAATACGAAGAGGCCGGATCCTTCGGCGATGTGCTTGCCAATGCCTGCCTTGCAAAGGGCATCGGCGGCCTCGTGACCGACACCGGCGTGCGCGACACGCTTCAACTGAGGGAGCTTGGCTTTCCGGTCTTCTCGCTCAGCGTCTGCATCAAGGGGACAGTGAAGGAAACCATTGCGGCGGTGAACGATACGATCATCGTCGGCGGCGAAATCATCCATCCCGGCGACATCATCGCCGGTGATGCCGACGGCCTGGTGGTCGTGCGTCGCCAGGAAGCGCAGGAAGTCGCCAGGCTGTCACAGACCCGCGAAGATGCCGAGGCCGGCTATATCGCGGCATATAAGCAGGGCAAATCGGTCATCGAGGTCAGCAATCTCGAACCGGTGCTGAAAGCCAAGGGCCTCGTCGTCGACATCTGACGCGACACCACAATAGCTATCAGCCCTGCCATTTTATAGGGCGGCTGGCCTTTCCGACCAGCCGCCCTATGCAAACCGGACGGTTCAAACGCTTTCGGGCGTAATCGTTTCAAAGGGAACCACGCGCTGAAGGATTGTTGTGCTGTCGCGGTGTTCCAGCGCGGCGATCATCGTCGCGATCAATTCGTCCGATATCTGATCCAGCGGATGGCACAATGCCGCCATGATCAGGCCTTCCGTCAAGCCCTTGCGCGTTTCCGGGCCGATGTCGCGGCAGACGACCCTGACCTTATCCCGCTTTTCGACGGGTGCCTCGCGAAGAGCGCGCAGCACACCGGAAATCCCCCCTCCGACAATGAAGATACCTCTGAGGTCATCGAGTTCGGAAAGCAGCTGGCTGACGATCCGGTAGGCTTCCTGCGGCTCCTCATGTGTCGGTCTGCTGTCATCCACCTGAAGATGCGGCGCGTGCTCGCGCATATAGGATCGAAAGCTCGCATCGGAGACATCCTGGCACTGATAACGATGATTGCCGATGAATACGGCGATCCGGCCGGGCATCGGCGTGGTCTGAGCCAGAAACCATGCGGCGGTCCGCCCGAGTTTCCAATTGTCGGTGCCGACGAAGCCGGCGCGATCCCGGGCGGACTGATCGGTTATATAGGCAACAACCGGCTTCCCCCTCTCCCTGAGCGATTGGATGGTCTGCCCGATCAACGGGTGGTCACCCGCAATGACAGCAACTGCATCACAGCGTTTGCCAAGCGCTTCGAGACGATCTGCAATATTTTGTGGCTCGAGGACATCGACAAAATCGACCACGGCCACGACTTTCTCGTGCTGGCGTCTCGCGGCCGCCTCGGTGATCTTGGAGCCGAACAGCCGGTAGAGCTCACGGCTCGACTGCTGGAGAAGAAAGCCGAAACGATAATTCGGCAGGAGCCGCTGCCTGCGGTCCTCGATCACGCCGCGACCATAAAATCCAATCTCTTCCGCGGCATTTTGCACCCTCTCGATCGTTTCCGCACGCACTGCGCCGGTACCTCCGAGGATGCGGTTGACCGTGGCGATGCTGACGCCGGACGCCTGGGCAAGGTCGGCAATGGTTGGCCTCTTCATGATATATTTCATTCCATTTTTGGATGAAATTAAATGATACATTAATTTCATCAAAACGCAATAGGCATTCCAATTTCAGCGATCCGTTGATACAAATATTCCAGCGAGTTGGGAGCCTTGCTTTGAGGAATTGTTACTCCCGACCGCCTTTTTGGGAGGAAATCACATGAGTTTTTCAATGCGCGCCGTACGCGGGCTGCTGGCTGGCGCTGTTTTGGTTCTTGGCGCTTCTTCTGTCATGGCCGCGAATATTGCTGTCGTCGGCGGCAAGACCGACGACGAATTCTGGAGCCGTATCAAGAAGGGCGTCGATGACGCCCGGCTCGTCGTCGAGAAGAATGGCGGCTCCGTCAGCTATCTGCAGCTGCAGACCTACGACAATCTCGGGCCTGACGCCGCCCAGCTCGTCCGCACGGCCATCAGCCAGGGCGTGACCGGTATCGTGGTGCCCGACTGGGTGCCCGAGGCAGAAGACGAGGCCATCAAGGCTGCCGTCACCGCGGGCATCAAAGTTATCCTGATGAATGCCGGCAACATCGACAAAGCGCGCGAGCTTGGCGCGATCAACTATGTCGGCTCTGATGAATACACGGCCGGCAAGGCAGGCGGCGAATATTTCGCGTCCAAGGGTGCGAAAAATGTCATCTGCGTCAACACGCTCCCGGGTGCGGCAAACCAGGGGGCCCGTTGCAAGGGTGTCATCGACGGCATTACCGGAAAGGGCGGTGCCGGCAAGCAGCTGCCGTTGCCGGCGACCAGCTTCGGTGATCAGACGGCAATCGCCGAAGCCGTCAAGGCGACACTGCTCCAGGACGACACCATCGACGGCGTCCTCAATGTTGGGGCTTCCGACGCTGATGCGGCTGCAAGCGGGATCGCTCAGGCAAACAAAGTCGGCAAGGTCGCGCATGGCACCTTCGACCTGAACGCCTCGGGGCTTGCCCGCATCAAGGACGGTTCGCAGACCTTTGCAATCGACCAGCAGCCTTACCTGCAGTCGCTGCTGGGGGTTTCGCTTCTCGCCGCGCATATCGACTACGGCACCAACCTGCCGACCGCACCGGTGCTGACCGGCCCGGGCATCGTCGATGCGTCGAACATCGACGCCACCCTGGCCGGCGTCAAGGAAGGCGCTCGCTGATCGTTCGAAACGGGCTCCGGCCCGCGGGATATCCGCGGGTCGAAGTTTATCGAGCGTGCGGACAACCGCGTCCGCGCGCCTGGAGATTCACGCCCAAACTGGGGTAGGCATATGAACAATCTTTCATTCGGCAACCTGTTGCGCCGTCCCGAGGCGGGTGCATTCCTCGGACTTGTCGGCGTCCTCGTGTTCTTCGTCGTATTCGGCAGCACCAAGTTCCYGGAGCCCGCCGGCGCCGCAAGCTGGCTCAACGTCGCCGCCAATCTCGGCATTATCGCTCTTCCCATCGGACTTTTGATGATCGCAGGCGATCTCGACATTTCGATTGGCGCGATGATCCCCGCCGGCTCCATGACGGTTGCGGTCCTCTCGGGCTACTACGATCTTCCCATGTGGGTCGGAATGCTCGGTGCGCTTGCCTTCGGCCTCATGGTCGGGCTGGTCAACGGCTACCTCGTCGTGCACACAGCCGTGCCGTCGCTGATCGTAACGCTCGGTACCCTCTTTGCTGTACAGGGCCTGATGCTTGGCACCTCGGTTCTCGTCACCGGCACCACGAGCGTGGCGCTGACGGCCGACCCCTGGGCAAAGTTCCTTTTCGGGCAGTTCCTGGCCGGGTCGTTTCAGGTGATCATTCTATGGTGGGTGGCCATCACAGCGATCTTCATCTTCTTCATTCACTTCTCGCCTTACGGGAACTGGATTTTCGCGATGGGCGGAGACAAGGTCAGTGCCCGCAACGCCGGCATTCCGACGACCCGTCTGACGATGGTCCTCTTCGTCCTCTCGGCGATGAGCGCGTCCTTCGTCGGCATGTGTCAGGCCATCCTGTTCAATTCCGCGCAGGTTTCGGGCGGAATGACATTCATCTTCAACTCGATCATCTCGGTCGTCGTCGGAGGTGTGCTGCTGACCGGAGGGTTCGGGTCGGTGATCGGGATCTTCTTCGGCACGATCACCTTCGCCGTCGTCAACCAAGGCATCTATTTCACGACCTTCGACCGCAACTGGTCGAGCCTGATCATCGGCGTGATGCTGCTCGTGGCCGTCCTCATGAACAATACGTTCCGCCAGATGGCGCTGACCTATTCACCCAAGAAGAAGAAGTGAGAGCTGAGACATGGCTGGCCCAATTCTTGAACTTGAAAACGTCAACAAGTCCTTCGGCCCGATCGATGTGCTCTATGACATCACATTGAGCGTCCATCCCGGTGAAGTGCTTTGCCTGCTGGGTGACAACGGTGCGGGAAAGTCCACCCTGATCAAGACCTTTGCCGGTGTCTACAAGCCGACGACCGGCGCGGTGAAGTTCGAAGGCCGACCGATCGTCTTCCAGAATCCGCGCGAAGCTGCAGACCTCGGCATCGCAACGGTTCATCAGTTCGGCGGCACCTTTCCGCTGATGAGCATCGGCCGTTCGTTCTTCGTGGGGCGGGAACTGACCAAGGGCTTCGGCCCGTTCAAAATCTACGATCGCAAGGCAGCCAATGAAATCGCGGTCAAGGCCGTGCGCGAGTTCGGCATCACCCGCATCGACGATGGCGACCGCCTGATCGGCGGCCTGTCGGGCGGGGAGCGGCAATCTCTGGCAATCGCCCGAGCCGTCCACTTCGGCGCCCGGGTGCTGATCCTCGACGAGCCGACCGCCGCTCTCGGCGTCAAGGAGGCGGCGCATGTGCTGCGTATCGTCCTGGAAGCGCGCCGTCGCGGTCTCGCCGTCATTTTCATCACTCACAACGTCATTCACGCCATGACGGTGGGAGACCACTTCGCGGTGCTCATCAAGGGTGCGAAGGCGGCCGACTTCCGCAAGGGTGAAAAGACGCGCGAAGAGATTACCGACCTGATGGCAGGAGGCGAGGCCATGGCCGAACTCGAAGCCGAAATCGAAGCGTACTCGACGGCGCATAGCGGACATCCCCCGCCGGTCTGACCAGCCGTCGAAACGGATGAACTCCAGAAACTCTAAAGAGCTCGCCTACCCCGGCGGGATGGCCCAGCACAATCATCGGACGGGTAAACAGCCATGAAGATTGCAATCGATCCCTTTATGCATCGCCACCTCTCACTCGAAGAATTGCCCTCGAAAGTGGCTGAACTCGGATACGAGTGGATAGAGCTCAGCCCCCGGGCCGATTTTCTCGAGTGGTTCAAGGCGCCGCGCGTGTTTCCGGCCCGCGCCAAGGCATTCAAGAAAGCGCTCTCCGATGCCAATGTCGGCATTGCCTCGATCCTGCCGATGTATCGGTGGGCCTCGAACGATGAAAACGAGCGGCAAGCTGCCGTCAAGCACTGGAAGCGCGCCATCGAGATCAGTGTCGAACTCGGCGTCGACACGATGAACTCGGAATTCGGCCGCGGGCCCCATCCGGACAAGGGTTCGTGCTACTGCTGCCATACCGGTTCCATGATCGAGGCCTGCGAAGACGCCTGGTGGCGCTCGATGGAAGAATTGGTGCCGATCTTTGAAAAGGAAGGCATCAACCTGCACGTCGAACCGCATCCCGAGGATTGGTGCGAAACCTTGCAGCCGGCGCTCGATATCATCAGGACGGTCAACTCGAAGAACGTCAAGTTCCTCTATTGCGCGCCGCATACCTTCTACTTCGGCGATGATACCAGGGCGATGCTCCGGGAAGCAAAGGACGTGCTCGCCCATGTCCATGTCGGCGACACTTTCAATCACAAGGCCTCTTCGGGGCTCCGCTACATCCTCAACCCTCCGGGCACGCAGGCCAGGGTGCATCAGCACCTGAACATCGGCCAGGGCGAGGTTCCCTGGGAAGACTTCTTCAGCACGCTGGCGGAGATCGGGTTCGACGGCATCATGACCGCATGCGTCTTCGCCTGGGAGGACAAGGCCGACCACTCCGGCAAGTTCATGCGCGCCGAAATGCAGCGCTTTGTCGACAAATATTGGACCGCGAAATAACGCGCGATGCCCCTCTAGCGGTTCGCGATGCAGCCAGGCGATTGGCGCAAGCGACCGCGACCGGGGTTCTGCCCGGAACGCTCAAACATCACAGACATCATTCCTGGAAGGACAGAAGATGATCAACGGAGAAAGATCCATCGAGCGCCCCCTGCGCTGGGGCATGGTCGGCGGCGGCCGCACCGGGCAGGTAGGCTACAAGCATAGAACCGGCGCCCAGCGGGACGGCACCTACCGGCTCATCTGCGGAGCCTTCGATCTCGACGCCGAACGCGGACGCGACTTCGGCACGCAGATCGGCGTCGCTGCGGACAGGTGCTATGGCGACTATAAGGAGCTGATCGCCAAGGAGGCCGGGCGTGAGGACGGTGTCGAGGTCGTCTCGATCGCCACGCCGAACTTCACCCATTACGAGATCACCAAGGCGTGCCTGGAAGCCGGTCTTCACGTCATTTGCGAAAAGCCGCTGTTCTTCACCGTCGCCGAATGCGACGAGGTCGCCAGGCTGGCGAAAGAGAAGGGCCTGATCGTCGGTGTCACCTACGGCTTCACCGGCCATCCGCTGGTTCATCAGATGGCGGCGATGGTCAAGAAGGGCATGCTCGGCGATATCCGCATCGTCGACATGCAATATACCCACGGCTTTAACGCGGGCGACGATGTCGGCGCCGGCGAAGCCGTGAAATGGCGCACCAATCCCAAGA
The DNA here is from genome assembly GCF_056399245.1 of Rhizobium sp. 01N447_2. Lineage (NCBI taxonomy): Bacteria > Pseudomonadati > Pseudomonadota > Alphaproteobacteria > Hyphomicrobiales > Rhizobiaceae > Rhizobium > Rhizobium sp. 01N447_2. Next base: position 168,211 of record NZ_JBFTQY010000017.1, on the reverse strand, counting down.
CGGCTGGCCCGACCTTCGTTCTGGGCGATATCGGCACGCACCTCTACTATCTCTCMGAAGTGGTGCTGCCGCAAATGAAGATCGAAAAGCTGCTCTGCGACCGCAAGGCCTTCATTCCGACCCGTGCGCCGCTGGAAGACCACGCGACCGTTCTCATGCATTACGACAACGGCGCCCGCGGCCGTCTTTGGGTGTCCTCGGTGGATGCCGGGAATATGGGTTCGCAGCGCTACCGTTTCGTCGGCTCCAAGGCCTCCGTCGAATGGTCCGATTCCCATCCCGACCAGTTGATTTACGAAGTGCAGGGTGAACCGAACCGTACTTTGCATCACGGCATGCCCTACCTCGAAGAGGAAAGCCTCGCCTACGATCGCATGGGCGCGCTGCATACCGAGGGCCTCGGCGACAGCTGGGCGAACATCTACCTCTGGATCGCGAAGGCGATCGACGCAAAACGCCGCGGCGACGAGGCATTCCTCAAGGGCCATCATTATCCCGGCATCGAAGCCGGCACCGAAGGTGTGCGCTGGCTGGAAAACTGCGTTCGCTCGGCGGACGCAGGTTCGGCCTGGGTCGAGTTCAAGTGATCGATCAGGGGGCGCGTCGGATCTCCTCCATCCTCCTCCCAGGCGCGTCCCCGACACCCTTTTTTAGAAAGACAATGACATGAAACTATCGATCTGCACCGACGTGATGGGCGACCTCTCCTTCACGGACATGCTCGACAAATGCGTCAAACTTGGTGTCGAGGGTATCGAGATGACCGGCGGCGGCTGGTCGCGCGGGCCGCACTTCCGTGCGGACGAGCTGCTGGCCGACAGGGGCCTGCTCAAGACCAGGCTGAAGGAAATCGAAGCCCGCGGCCTGGAAATCGCCGCGCTGAATTGCTCGGCAAACCCGCTCGATCCGGGTGTCATGGGCAAGCGCCACCGCAAGGAAATGGAAGACACCATCCGGCTCGCCGGCGAAATCGGCGTGAAGAAGATCGTCACCATGTCCGGCCTGCCCGAAGCCGCCCCCGGCGACACGGTGCCGAACTGGCTCGTCTACACCAAGAGCTGGCCGAACGAGATGCCTGAGCGCGACCGATATCAGTGGGAAGATCGAGCCTTCCCGCTCTGGCACGGCCTGGTCAAGCTCGCCGATGAAGTCGGCGTCGAAAAATATGCGCTGGAAAACTTCTCGGCAATGCTCGTATGGAACCCCGAGACCCTCTTCCGCCTGCGCAACGAAGTCGGTCCGAAAGTCGGCATGAACCTCGACCCGTCGCATCTGATGTGGATGGGCGCCGACCCGATCGCCTCCGCCCGTGCGCTCGGCAATGCCATCCATCATTGCCATGGCAAGGATACTCGCATCGAGCGGGGCCTCGCCGACGTCAACGGCTTGCTCGAGCTCAAGGACGTAACCGACGTCGCCAATCGCAGCTGGAACTATGTCGCCGTCGGCGCCGGCCATGACCTGCAATGGTGGAAGGAGTTCTTCTCCGTCGTGCGGATGGTCGGCTACAACGATTGGGTCAGCCTCGAGATGGAAGACTTCACCATGTCGACCGAGGCCGGCATCCAATCCTCCATCGATGCGCTGCAGGCAACGATCAGCCGCTGATGGACAGGCGCGGGCGGTCGTTCGCCCGCGCTCCCTTGCATTGTTCGTTTCTTGTGAAGAGGCCGACGATGCCCAACCCGATCACCATGACCGAATTCAATACTATTGCGAGGAAACCGACATGACCAAGACATTGGACGTGATCACGATCGGGCGCGCCGGCGTCGACCTCTATGGGGCGCAGGTCGGAGGACGGCTGGAGGATATGGGATCCTTCGAAAAATATATCGGCGGCAGTCCGACCAACATTGCCTGCGGCACGGCGCGACTGGGCCTCAAGTCGGCACTGATCTCCCGGGTTGGCGATGAGCATATGGGCCGGTTCATTCGCGAGGAGCTTGCCCGGCATGGTGTCGACGGCAAGGGCGTCGTGACCGATCCCGAGCGGCTGACGGCGCTTGTCATTCTCGGGATCCGGGACGAGGAACGTTTCCCGTTGATATTCTACCGGGAAAACTGTGCCGACATGGCGCTTTGCGAGCAGGATATCGATGAGGCTTTCGTTTCCAGCGCCCGTTCGGTGCTGGTGACGGGAACGCACCTCTCCCATCCGCGCACGGAAGCAGCCGTGCTCAAGGCGCTCGGCTTTGCCCGCAAGCATGGCGCCAGGACGGCTCTCGACATCGACTATCGTCCAAACCTTTGGGGGGTGGCCGGCCATGGCGAGGGAGAAAGCCGCTATGTGGCAAGCGGGAAGGTGACCGAAAAGCTCCAGACGACGCTTTATCTGTTCGATTTGATTGTCGGGACGGAGGAAGAATTCCACATCGCCGGCGGGACGACCGATACCGTAGCGGCACTGCGGGCCGTGCGCGCCGTGACTGCGGCGACGCTCGTCTGCAAACGCGGCGCCAAAGGGGCGGTCGCATTCGAAGATGCAATACCGGACAATCTGGACGAGGGCATTTCGGGCGAGGGTTTCCCGGTCGAAGTCTTCAACGTTCTCGGCGCCGGAGACGGCTTTTTCGCCGGGCTGCTGAAAGGCTGGCTTGATGGCGAGGATTGGCCGACCACGCTCAGATACGCCAATGCCTGCGGCGCTTTTGCCGTCTCTCGTCATGGCTGCACGCCGGCATATCCGTCGCTGCAGGAACTGAATTTCTTCCTCGAGCGCGGCATGACGCGCCCCGATCTGCGCAATGATCCGGCGCTGGAGCAGATACACTGGTCGACCAACCGGCATGGCGTCTGGTCCGAGATGCGAGTCTTCGCCTTCGATCACCGGATGCAGCTCGAAAGCATGGCGGGCTACACGCCGTCGAAGGGTGGCGCCTTCAAGGAGCTTTGCCTTGAAGCGGCCCTGAAAGTACAGAACGGGCGTTCCGGCTACGGAATCCTCTGCGACGACCGGATCGGCCGGCGCGCACTCCACGCCGCCTCCGGGACCGGCCTCTGGATCGGCAGACCCTRCGAGTGGCCGGGGTCGCGGCCGCTTAGCCTGGAGCCATCGCTTGGTTCCGATTGCGGGGGGCTTTCGGAATGGGCGCGCGAGAACGTCGTCAAGGTGCTCTGCTTCTGCCACCCGGATGACGACGAGGCGACCTGGGCCCGGCAACTGGCGGAAGTACGGCGACTTTACGTGGCCTCGCGCCGCAACAAGTTGGAATTCCTGCTCGAGGTCATCCCTTCCAAGGTCGCAAGCATCACCACGGACACAACCGCGACGCTGATCCGCCGCTTCTATGTCGAAGGTATTTATCCCGACTGGTGGAAGCTCGAACCGATGGACGAGCCCGAAGCTTGGACGCAGGTCTGTGCCGCCATCGAGGAAAACGATCGTCATACCAGAGGGATCGTGGTCCTCGGCCTGGATGCGCCGGAGGACGTATTGAAGGCGAGCTTCGAAGTTGCCGCAAGCTTCCCGCTCGTCAAGGGATTTGCCGTCGGCCGGACAATCTTCGGCTCCGTCGCCCGCGGCTGGTTCGAGGGCTCGATCAGTGACGAAGAGGCCGTCGAAGAGATGGCGAAACGATATTCCCGGCTTTGCACGGTCTGGGACGGCGCGCGGGCGCGCGTGCAGGAGGCAGCAGAATGACAACGGTACGAATGACAGCCGCGCAGGCCATGATGAAATGGCTCTCGGTCCAGATGACCGAGGATGGCGAACGCTTCATCGAAGGCGTCTGGGCGATCTTCGGTCACGGCAACGTCGCCGGCATCGGAGAGGCGCTGCATGGGATTGGCGACGCCCTTCCCACATGGCGCGGCCAGAACGAACAGACCATGGCGCATGCGGCGATCGCTTATGCAAAGACGCTGAAGCGCCGGCGCGCCCAGGCCGTGACATCCTCGATCGGCCCCGGCGCCACCAATATGGTCACGGCTTGCGCGCTTGCCCATGTCAACAGATTGCCCGTGCTTTTCATACCCGGCGATGTGTTTGCCAATCGCCGCCCCGAGCCGGTGTTGCAGCAGATCGAGGATATGAATGACGGGACCGTCAGCGCCAATGACTGCTTCCGGCCGGTCTCAGCCTATTTCGACCGGATCGCCCGTCCCGAGCATCTCCTGACTTGCTTGCCGCGCGCCCTGGCCGTCATGACCGATCCCGGCAGCTGCGGCCCCGTTACGCTGGCCTTCTGCCAGGATGTGCAAGCAGAGCTCTACGACTACCCTCAGGCATTTTTCGAACCGAAGGTGTGGCGCATCCGCCGTCCCGAACCGGATCCGCGAGAGGTCGCAGATCTCGCCGATGCCATCCGGGCTGCGCGCAAGCCAGTCATCATTTCCGGTGGCGGCGTTATCTATTCTGAGGCCGAGGCCGAACTTGCCGCATTCGCGGAAAAGCACCATATCCCGTTTGTCGAAACGCAAGCCGGGAAGGGCGCCAACAGCTGGGAGCACCCGCTGAATTTCGGATCACCTGGTGTGACCGGCTCGGCGTCGGCCAACGCGCTTTGCGCCGAGGCGGACCTCGTGATCGGCATCGGCACGCGCTTCCAGGATTTCACCACAGGCAGCTGGGCGCTTTTCCGCAATCCCTCGCGCCGGCTCGCTTCGATCAACCTTGTCGGATATGACGCAACCAAGCATTCGGCATTGCCCTGTGTCGGCGATGCCAAGGTCACGCTGGCGCGCCTATCCACCGCGCTCGAGGCGTATCGCGGGGCCGGCGTCGATGCCGGGAGCAGGACCGACTGGCACAAAACGGTCGAACGCGTGACGGCGGCGCCGGAGGCGGACGGACCTGGAAACCTGCCCACCGATGCGCAAGTCATCGGCGCCGTGCAGCGGGTGGCGAAGGAAAACTCCGTGGTCATGTGCGCGGCCGGCACCATGCCGGGCGCACTGCAGGTGCTGTGGCAATCTGCCAAGGGCGGATACCACATGGAATATGGTTTCTCCTGCATGGGTTACGAAGTGGCGGGCGCCATGGGCATCAAGCTCGCGCGCCCCGACAAGGACGTCATCTGCTTCGTCGGCGACGGCTCCTACATGATGGCCAATTCGGAACTCGCCACCGCCGTCATGCGGCGGGTGCCGTTCACCGCGGTGTTGACCGACAACCGCGGTTACGGCTGCATCAACCGTCTTCAGATCGATTGCGGCGGCGCCGAATTCAACAACATGTACAAGGACTGCAATGTCGACGTGCAGCCCGAGATCGATTTCGTCGCGCATGCCGCCTCGATGGGCGCCCATGCCGAAAAGATTGGGTCCATCGCCGAGCTTGAGGCACGCATTGTGGCGGCGCGGGAACGGAATATTCCGAGCGTTCTGGTGATCGACACCGATGCGGTTCCCGGAACCGACGCAGGCGGCCATTGGTGGGACGTTGCCGTTCCGCAGGTCGGGGGGCCGGAGCGGCTCGAGCAGGCGCGCGCGCGTTACAACGAGAATGCCGCCAATCAACGCGCGTTTGATTGAAGGACAGCAACTTGGCTGGATGCTCCCGCCACACGGCGGACGCCTGCGCGCAAAGATCAGTCTGGACACTATTATGGACACGTGTTCTATAAAATGGACAGATTTGACGGGAGCACGCCATGCATCTTTCCATGTGGACCTACCCCTGGGACATTCAGGACCAGGGGCTCGACGCCTTTGCCGCCGAGCTTCGCGGCCGTGCGGGCCTGACGACGGTCAGCCTGGCGACTTCCTATCACGCCGGCCGGTTCCTGCAGCCGCGGAGCCCGCAGCAGAAGGCCTATTTCCCCGAGGACGGGACCGTCTACTTCCGACCGGATGAGAGCCTGTGGCGGGATAAGCTGATCCGGCCGCTGATGGCTGGGAATGTCACTGAGCGCGGCGACATGCTGGAAGCACTCGTCCGGGCGCGCGACACGACGGGTCTCAAGGTCTCCTGCTGGACGGTCTGCCTACACAATACCCGTCTTGGCATGCTGCATCCCGATCATGTGACGCGGAACGCCTTCGGCAATCCCAACTATTACAATCTCTGCCCTTCCAGCCCGGCGGCGCGGGACTATGCCGTCACCCTTGTTCGCGACATCACGACCAACTACCGACCCGATATGGTGGAACTCGAGAGCCCGAACTTCATGGGATTCGCGCATGAATACCATCACGAGAAAGACGGTGTCGGGCTCAACGCCGAAGACGATTTCCTGCTTTCGCTCTGCTTCTGCGACCATTGCACGGCGCGCGCCATAAAGTCCGGCGTGCCGGTCGAAGGCGCGCGCGGAACGGTCGCGCGCTTCATCGCGGAACTCTGCGAACGAGCTGTCCCGGAACGGCAATTCCCCGACTTCCCGGCCGCCGGCATCGATGCCTTTCGCGATCATCCTGATCTCTATGCCTATCTCACTTGGCGCAGCGAACCGGTGACCAGCCTGATCGGCGAGATCAAGGCGGTCGCCGATCCGGCGACACGCATCGTGCTCATCGACCTGAAGGACGGCTGGCTCGGCGGCGTCGATCTGGCAGCCGCCGGCAAGCTCTGCGACGGGGCGATCCTCTGCTGCTACGACATGGAGCCGGATGCCATCGGCGATGTCATCCGGACCGGCCGGGCGGCAATCGGACCGGGCAAGTTCCTCGGGGTGGGCCTGCGCGTCTTCTATCCTGAGGTCAGCGGGCCGGCGGTGCTCGCTGCACGCGCCAAGGCCGCCGTCGATGCCGGCGCTGATGGCGTGAACTTCTACAATTACGGCCTGATACCGGCAAAGCGTCTCGACTGGGTCAAGGCAGCGGTCGACGCAATCGCTTAAGCCGATTAGCGCTTAGAGCCTTTCCTCAGGATGCGATGGGTTCGGCGACCTGGATCAGGCAGTCGCCGGCCTGGCTGTCGCAATGCAGCCTGTGGGAAATGACAATGCCGCTCTCGGCAAAGCGCAGCTCTTCCTCCGGCTGCTCCAGGCGTTCCAGATCATGATACGATCCGGCAAGCTCGCCGGCGGCAACGATGGCGCCGAGGGCTGCGGCCGGCTCGAACCAGCCTCTGCGGTTCGCATAGATGCCCTGGCTGTGCCGGGATAGCGACAGCAGTTGCAACGGTCCGGGCTCGGCGAGCGGCATGCGTGACAGGACCGGACGCTCGACGATGCCGAGTGTGACGAGCAGCCGGTCGATCGCCGCCGCCGTGAAGGTCATTGTCTCAGGCGTCACGGTGCCGCCGCCGCCGAACTCGCCGGAAAGAGCGATGGTTCCGGCCCTTGCCGCAGCCCCCATCGATGTCGGTGCGGTCGGCCCGTTGTCGGCGATGAAGGCATGCGCCGCCCCCATGGCGCGCATCAGCGAAACGGACCGTTCGAAGTGGGCGGTATCGGCCTGCCGCTCGATCAGCGTGCAGGGCAGGTGCGCCATGGAGGTGCCGCCCGAATGCAGGTCGAGCACGACGTCATGGCGCGGAAACAGCTCGTGTTCGAGGAAGTGCGCCAGGCGCGCCGTCGGCGAGCCACTGGGATCGCCGGGAAACGCCCGATTGAGATTGCCGCCGTCGAAGGGCGAGCAGCGCTTGGCCGCCATCACCGCCGGCAGGTTCGCCATCGGCAGGATGGTGACGGCGCCGCGAATTTCCGCGACATTCAGCAGCCGCATCAACCGGCCGAGCTGGAGTTCGCCCTCATACTCGTCGCCATGGTTGCCGGCCATCAGCAGCAAAGACGGCCCCTCGCCATTTTTCAGGCGAAGGATCGGAATGCGGATCTGATAATAGGGCGACCGGTCGATCGAATAGGGAATGGCGAGGTGGCCGGCCTGCCGGCCCTCGCGCAAAAAGTCGATCGGATTGACGAGACCGCTGTGCATGATGTCTCCAGTGCGGGCGGTTGCGATGCCGTTACAGCGCCGCGCGTCCTTTTGAGATGCACAAATGACGCTGTAACACTTTCAACCTACGCATCGTGCTTTCCGAAAATCGAATCCGATTTTCGGGTCGATGCGTTAGAGTGCGGCGATCGCGGTCATTTCAACGCGCAGATCGGGATCGGCCAGACGTGCTTCGGTGCAGGCGCGGGCTGGCGGGTTTTCGATATCGATCCAGTCATCATAGACGCTGTTCATCGCCTCGAAATCAACAATCGCCGGCAAGAAGACATTGACGGCGATGAGGCGTGAGCGGTCGATACCGGCTTCCTTCAAGAGGGCGTCGATCTTGCCGAGCACGTCGCGGGTCTGATCCTCGATATCAGCCTTGCGATTTTCCGCGACCTGGCCGGCAATATAGACGAGACCGCCGTAGCTGACGGCTTGGCTCATACGCGAACCTTTCTGATAACGCTGGATCATAAGCGGGTTTTCCTTTTCTTGCTTTTGGAGGGAGAGGTCAGCCGAAGCTGGTCAGATAGGCCGCGGTCACCGAATGGTCCGGGTCGAGGCCGTAGAGGATGGCATGCCGGTCAAGGCAGGTGCAGGGATGCGAGATGCCGTACTCGATAACGTCGCCGACCGCGACGTCGCTGCCGTCGGCAAGGGCCACGAAAGCGTGCTGATCGTTGAGCCGAAACACTTCAGCGCTTTCGAGATCGGCAAAATAGGCCCCATTGCGATATAGCACCAACGGCCGCGGCAGGCCCTGGTCCATCGCCACGTCGCGCATGCCCATGCCGCAGATCGCCAGCCGTGCCTCCGGCCGGGAGAGGACCTCGGCCCAGACCCGCAACGCCGGACGGAAACCTGCCGCCGCCGAAACCGTCTCGCCGCCGATGCGGAAACCGCCGCGTGCATCGAGGCCGGCAAGACCGCGTTCGTAAATGCCGTGATCGTGGAAGAAGATCGCGCCGCTGCGCAGCACCAGACGGCAGGCGGGATCGGCTGCGATGGCGGCGGAAAGCCTGGCAATCACCACATCGAAAAACACCGAGCCGCCGGCAGTGACCAGGAGCGGCCGCTCGTCGCCGATGCGGGCGCGCAGCTTCGGCAGGAAATCTGATGTCACCGCCATCAGCGCGTCGATGCGACGCATCGTCTCTTGCGCATCGGCGGTCGCCGCCGCACCCTCATAGGCGGCAATGCCGGTCAGCCGGAAGGCCGGCGTCTCCGCGGCAAGGATCGCCTCGAGAATGGCCTCGGCAGCGTCGACGCTGCGAGCACCGGCGCGGCCGGTGCCGAACTCCACCAGCAGGCCGAGGGGCGGCAGATCGGCACGCTCCTGCCATGCGGTACGGAGAGCATCGACGAGCGCTGTCGAATCCACGAAGATGTGGAGTTCGGCATCGGGATAGTGGCCAAGCAGGGCCGCGAGCCGGCAGGCAGCGGCGGCCCCGCCGATTTCGTTGGCGAGGATCAGCCGGCGTTGTCCCGCCTTGAGCAGGACGGCGGCCTGGCGGATATCGGCGACCGTCGTGCCCCAGGCGCCTGCCGGCAGAAGTGCCTCCGCCAGCGCCGTCGACATCGGTGTCTTGGCGTGCGGCGCGATGTCGGCGCCGTGGCTCTTCACATAGGCCATCATCAGTTCGACATTGCCGGAGAACGCCTGCCGGTCGAGCGAGATCAGCGGCAGGGCCATCCTGCCGTCATAGGGCTTCCATCCCTGCTTGCCGATTGCAGCAAGCGGGAGCGGCGGATTGCCCGGCGGAAAGCCGCGCACCCGCTCGTCGATCAGCACGTTTTCCATTGTGATATGAAGGTCAGACATGGCAGCCCCTCCGGGCGTCGGCCGGATCGGCGATGCCGAGCCGATAGGTGTCGTTGGCTGTGGCAAAGAACAGGGCGCGCTGCTCGTCGTAAGACAGCTGCGCGGCGACCGTGCGGAAAACCTGGTAGACCTCGTCGAAAGAGGCATGCAGGCCCGCGACCGGAAAGTCGCTCGCGAACATGGCGCGCGCCGGACCGAAACACTCGAGGCAATGCTCGATCACCGGCCGCAGGCTTTCGAGCGTCCACGCGTTGTCGTAGGCGACAAGGTCGGAGATCTTCAGGCGCAGATTCGGCTCGTTGCCGAGCGCCCGCAGGCCACGGCGCCAGAGCGCCATGCCGTCCTCCGTCCGGTCGGCCGGGCTGCCGCCATGGTTGAGCACGAAAAGCGTTTGCGGAAAAGCGCGCGCCAGTTCGAGCGCCTCGCTCATCTGCCAGGGATAGAGCATCAGATCGAAGACCAGCCCGAGCCGGGTGGCATGGGCCAGCCCCGCCCGCCAGGTGGGATCGCCCATGCGGTTCGGGCGCGAAGCAAAACTCTTCGCCGCTTCAGGGTGCCAGCTCAGAATATCGCGGATGCCGACGACGTCGGGATTTTCCGCTTCCGCCTCGAGCAGGCGCATGGCGTCGGGCCCATCGAGAGGCACGCGCGCGATATAACGGTGCGCCACGCCAGAGCTGCGGTCGAGGCCATCCAGCCAGCGGCTCTCTTCCAATGGGTAGGCAACGGACCAGCCGGCTTCCACATGCACCGTTGCAACCACGTTCTGGCGGGCAGCATCGGCGCGATAATCGTCGATGCCATAGTCGCGCAGGATCGGCGCGAGGCTTCCGAAAACCATCTCCTCGCCGGAAGTTCCGGCCTTCTGCAGCCAGGGATGGCGTTGCAGGCTGAGGTCCCAGAGGTGGTGATGCGGGTCGATCACCGGCCCCTCGTAGCGCTCCGTCATCGGCGCGCCTCGCGGCCGGAAACGAGCAGAAGGGCAAGGATCAGCGTGCCGAACATGATCGAGCGCCAGCCGGGCGAGGCGTTGACGACCGTGATCAGCGCCGTCGTCGTGACGAGCAGGATTGCGCCCGGAATGGTCCCGGCATAGGTGCCGCGGCCGCCGAGGATCGAGGTGCCGCCGAGCACGACGGCGGCGATCGAGGTCAGCAGGTAGGGGTCGCCGATGCCGACATAACCTTGCCGGTTCATGCCGAGCACGAGAATGCCGGCGAGCCCTGCGAAAAAGCCCGACAGCGTATGGACGATCAGCGTGTTGCGCGTGACGCTGACGCCGGAAAGCCGGGCCGCCAGTGGGTTCGCCCCAAGCGCCAGGAAACGCGCGCCGATCGGCATGCGGTGGACGAACAGCTGGACGACGATCGAGACGACGAGCCACAGAATGATGCCCGAGGGAATGCCGAGCGGCCGTGGCTGCCCGAGCAGAATGACCGCCGGGTTGCTGACGGTGACCGCGCTGCCGCCGGCGACGATGACGAGCAGGCCCTGCAGGAAGGTCGCCATGGCAAGCGTCATGATGATTGGCGGCACGCGAAGATAGGCAGCACCGGCGCCGTTCATCAGGCCGATGCCGGTGGCGATGGCAAGGGCAGCCGCAATGCCGGCGAGGCCGGTCGGGTCCCAGGCGGGCGAGATCAGCGGCAGCAGGATCGCCGTGACGGTGATGACCGCGCCGACGGAAAGATCGATGCCGCCCATCAGGATGACGAGCGTCTGGCCGGCGGCGGCAATGCCGATCACCGCGGCGAGTTCTAGCAGGTAGCGCAGGTGGCCATAGGCACCGAAACCACGCAGCGAGACGCTGGCGGCGATCCAGACGAGCGCGACCAGAAGGAAGGTCAGCAGCGATGGATTGCGGAACACGGACCTGATGATGTTCATCGCCTTGCCCTCCATTGCCCGAGAAGTTCCGGAACGGCGACTGCGCCGACGATGATCAGCCCTTGAGCGACATATTGGGCGACCGGCGGGAAGCCCAGGAAGAACATGACGTTGATCATCACCGAAAGCAGCAGGCTGCCGCAGATCGCGCCGCGCATCGTGCCCTTGCCGCCGAGGAAACCCACGCCGCCGAGCACGGCGGCGGCGATCGAGTTCAGCGTGAAGGGCGTGCCGATGACGGGATCACCCGAGCCGGTCTGCGCAGCAACGAAGAGACCGGTCAGGGCTGCGAGAAGACCGGACAGCGCGAAGGCTGCGACCTTCACCTTTTCGACCGGGACGCCGGAGCGGAACGCGCCGACCGGATTGTCGCCGGCCGCGTAGATGCCGAGGCCGAGCGGCGTTGCGAGAAAGGCCTTCCAGAGTACGAGGATCACAATGAGCAGCAGGAAGGCGACGGGCGTGTGGCCGGCCAGCACCGTCGACAGCCAATCGGGAATGAACCCGCCCGGCCGCGGCAGCAGGATAAGTGCGACCCCGCCGATGATGAAGGAGCCGGCGAGCGTGACGATGATTGCAGGAAGCCTCAGATAGGTCACGATGGCGCCGATGACGGCGCCGATCGAAAGGCCGGCAAGCGAGACCGCAAGAATGCCGCCCGGCACGCCGAGCGCTCCTTCCATCGTCGTCGCGGCGATCACCGCTCCAAGACTGACGAGCGGGCCGATCGCCAGCGTAATGCCGCCGTTCAGCATGAGCAGCGCCTGCGCCATGGTGACGAGCGCGAGCGGGAACCAGTTCTGCGTGAACTTGGAGAAGCCGCCGATCGAAAGGATGCCGGGAAAGAGCAGCGCATAGAGGATGAGAAAGGCGGCGACGACCAGATAGAGGCCGGCAAGGCCGCGGTTGCGGCGAAGCTGGATCGCGCCGTAGAGCCGGGATGACGAACTTGTGCTCATGCCGCCTCTCCCTGCGTCGTGGCCTTGATACCCATAGCTGCGCCGACGATCGCTCCTTCGCTGATTTCATCCTGCGACAGCACGGCCGCGATGCGCCCCTCGCGCAGAACCACGACACGGTCGCAGAGATGCACGAGCTCCGGCGTATCGGAACTGGCCAGAATGACGAGCCGCCCCTCGGCGGCGAAGGCGCGGAGCATCAGGTAGATTTCCCGCTTGGTCTCGATGTCGACGCCGCGCGTCGGATCGTTGAGGAGCAGAACGGAGGGATCGAGCGGTAGCCATTTGGCGAGCGCCACCTTCTGTTGATTGCCGCCGGAAAGCGTCTGCACCGGGCGGGCCGTATCGCCCTTGATCGTCAGCCGGCGCGCCAGATCGGCGACCAGGCCGGTTTCCGCCGGCCGGTCGCGCAGCCCTTTGCGGGCGAGCCGTCCGAGCGAGGGCAGGATGAGATTGGAGGCGATGGAATGGGGCAGCACCAGCCCCGCATGCTTGCGGTCGGCCGGGACATAGACGATGCCGGCGGCATTCGCCTCGCCGACATCAGCGGGGAGGCCTGGTTTGCCGGATACCTCCGCTCTGGAAGCTGCGGCTGGAATCGCGCCGTAGAGGCCGAGCAGCAAGTCTTCCTGCCCTTGCCCCACGAGCCCGCCGATGCCGACGATCTCGCCGGCGCGGGCGGAGAAGCTGACGTCACGCACCATGCCGGCGGAAAAACCTTCGATGCTGATGCGCATCGCCCCGGGTGCGGTGACGGAGCGCGGCGGGAACAGGTCTCCAGTCTCGCGGCCGACCATCAGGCGCACCAGCCCTTCGCCGTCGATGCCGGACAACGACTGGTCGGCGGTGACCAGGCCGTCCTTCAGCACCGTGACGTGCGAGCAGAGCGCCTGCACCTCGTTGAGGCGGTGTGAAATATAGAGAAGTGCCGTGCCGCGGTCCTTGAGCGTCTCGATCAGGCGGGCAAGGATGCCGGCTTCGTGCGCGGAAAGCGACGAAGTCGGTTCGTCCAGGATCAGCACACGCGGCTTGCGGAATAGCGCCTTGGCGATCTCCACCATCTGACGGCGGCCGAGCGCGAGGTCGGCGACCGGCATGTCGAGCGGCTCGGTAAGCCCCACCATGTCGCAAACGTGTCGAACGCCGCGATGGAGCGCTCTGTAATCGATGAGACCGAACCGGCGCGGAAATGCGCCGAGCCCGATGTTTTCGGCAATCGAGAGACTGGCCGTGAGGCTCAGCTCCTGCTGAACGACGGCAATACCGGCCGAGCGCGCAGCCGCCGGGCTGAAGCGTTCGACCGGCTTGCCGTCGACGAGGATGGAACCGCCGTCCGGCTGGAGAGCACCGGACAGGAGGTTGATCAGCGTGGACTTGCCGGCGCCGTTTTCGCCGAGCAGGGCGTGAACCCTGCCCGGCAGAAGGGCGATGTCGACGCCCTTCAAAACGGGATTGCCGAAAAATCCCCTTAACACCTGCCGGGCTTCCAGCAGGGGTTTTTCTTCCGTCATGACGGCTTTCCTCAACCCGAGTTACTTGGGCGGATTACTTGGTGGCAAGCAGCTTGTCGAAGAGCGCCTTATCGTAGTCCGAGTAGATATAGCCGTCAGCCGGGAACTTGTCGGCCCGGGCGAGGTAGCTGCCGATCGTGCTGTCGTCGATGACAGGCAGCGGCACCTTGACGAAGGCCGGAACGTCCTTGCCTTCCAGCGCCTGCACAGCAGTGTAAACGGACAGCGCGCCGAGCCAGTTGGGCTGCATGGTGGCCCAGCCCTTCAGTCCCTTCTCCTTCCAGAGCTCCAGGAACTGCCTTGCGTTTTCGCCTGTCGTCGGCACCTGGTCGCGGCCCTGGCGCTCGAAGGCCAGCACCGAGCCGGCCGATAGCGCGCCGCCGAGCGACAGCACGCCGTCGATTTCGGGATTGGCAAAGAGTAGGCTGGTCATCGCTTCCTGTGCCGGGGCGACGTTATATTCCGTGTTCGTCTCGGTGATCACCTGGAGGCCGGGATTGGCATCGAGGACCGGCTGGGCGCCCTTGCGGCGGTCGTCGCTCACCGAAATGCCGGCCGGGCCGTTCATGATGATGATCTTGCCCTTGCCGCCGAGCTGGCTGACCATCCACTTGGCAGCGGTCGCGCCCCATTCGTTGGAATCGGTGTTGATCTTCGCCGTCACCTTGTCGGTGTTGACAAGGCTGTCGAAATTCACGACGGCGATGCCCTTGTCGCAGGCATCTGATATGACGCGGTCAAGCGCGTTGGAGGAGCCGGCGATCACGACGATGGCGTCGACATTGGCGTCGATCATCGACTGGATATGCTGGATCTGCGTCTGGGCGTTGCCCTGCGCGTCCGTGATCATCAGGTCCTTCACAAGGCCCGCCTTCTTCAGCTCCTTCACTTCAGCCGTGATGGTGCCTTCGGTCTGCTTCATCCAGGTCGGCACCGAATAGATGTTCGCCCAGCCGATCGTATAGGGCGCCTTCCTGTCACCCTTGATGCAATTGGCGCCGGCCGAGGCCGTGCCGGCCGAAAAGACGAGGAGTGCCGCAGCGGCGGCAGCGCCGGCGAGAAGGTGGCGGCGCAGTGAAGCGGAAATGCCGTTTTCAAAATTCTTCATGTCGTTCCCCTTTTTGTGTGCGGCAGCGTTGACCGCTTGCCATCTATGTCCAATATAATGTACATGTGATCTATATACCGGACGAGGCGATCTTATGCCGATTTTTTCACCTCGCAAGAGGGGTGCAAAAATTTCATTCGCTGGGAATGACGGGATCGATTGACAGATGCGGCAGACGGCTTGAAAAGCTTGGCCGGACAAAAAAGGATCGACAGCAATGGATGCAGTTCAGGACGAAGCAGCCGGCAAACGCGCCCGAGGGCTCGACCGCGCCTTCGAGATCCTCGATTTCCTGCGCCAGAAACGGCAGGCCCTGAAGCCGAATGAAATCGCCGCGCAGATCGGCGCGCCGCGCTCGTCGGTTTACGAGCTCGTCAACCTGCTGCTGCAGAATGGCATCCTGGAATTCACCGGCGGCGAGGGGCGTGTCTATCTCGGCCGCAAGCTGTATTTCCTCGGCGCAGCCTATGAGAACCATTTCGACTTTACCCGCGAATGCGAGGCGACGCTGGAACAGCTTGCCGACGAGACGCGGGAGACGGCGCAGTTCTGCATGCTGGATGGAAACAGATACACCGTCGTTCGCATGCGCGAAGGCGCGCGCCCCTTCCGCATTTCGACGGATGTCGGGCAGTCGGTGCCGATCCCGTGGACGGCGTCGGGCCGCCTGCTCGTCGCGCATCTGTCGGATCAGGAGATCCTGAACTTCATTCCGCCGCAGGATTTCCGCCTGCCGAACGGCGAATGGCTAGAGCCGCAAAGCTTCATCGCCGAGGTGCGCCAGGCCGAGCGTGAAGGTCTYTTCACCTTCAACAGCATCGTCGACAGCTTCACCCACTGTTTTGCCGTACCGGTGCGGGGCGAGGAAGGTCATGCCGCCGCAACGCTCTGCCTCGTCACCCCGCGTGACGATGGCATTGCCAACCGCGACCGCTACCTCGACTGCCTGAAGAAGGCCGCCGCCGGCCTCGACCATGCCCCGACCCGGCCAAAATGAGGCTGAAGCCCTGAGCACATCAAGGCATTGATGTCCGATGGCACGGGCGCGTGTGCGTAAGCCGGCGTTCCTTTGCACCCTCGTCAAATCGGGTCATGCTCGCTCCGGCGGTGTTGCAGCGAGCCCAGGACACTAAGAAGACCAATCCTGATTTCGTCTCAGCCGGGCTCTTCGCCACGCCTGTAGACCCCGTCTGCCAGCCTGCGCTCGCATATCCCGAAGTAGCCGCCCCGATCGTTGATTTCCGATTTCACGCCAATCCGGGAAATCTATTCACTCTTCCGCCGAAACTATGAAATTAAGTTTCTCTATAAAATTAATAGAGAACGTATTTTAGCAGTCCAACAGCCAATTTTATACTTGGCCTTGGGGAAGGCCGAGCTGTTGACGACAAACGGAGAGGACACGAAATGACACGGAAAATCAGACTTGGGGCATTTCTTCCCGGCGGCGGACAGCATGTTGCCTCATGGCGGCATCCCGACCAGCCGGCCGACGGCGCGACCAGTTTCGAGTTTCACAAACGTCTCGCCTTGACGGCAGAGCGCGGGCTCTTCGATGCCTATTTCCTGGCCGACGGACTGGCTGTCGGTTTCGGTGGAGCACGCGAAGGCGGCAATGCCCGCGTCGCCGGCTTCGAACCTGTGACGCTGTTCTCCGCCCTTGCGCCCTTCACCACCCATCTCGGCTTTATCGCCACGTCCTCGACCACCTACGAAGAGCCCTATACGACTGCCCGCAAGTTCGCCTCGCTGGACCTGATCTCGGAGGGCCGCGCCGGCTGGAATGTCGTGACCACGACGGGCGACCTGACGGCGCAAAACTTCAATCGCGACACGCAGCTTCCGCATGCCGAACGATATCGCCGCGCCGCCGAGCACGTCGACGTTGTCCGCAAACTCTGGGAAAGCTTCGAGGACGACGCGTTCATCCGGGACAAGCAATCCGGCGTGTTCTTCGATCCGGCGAAGCTGCACGACACCGACCATCGCGGCGAACATTTCAGCGTGCGCGGTCCACTCAACGTGTCGCGATCGCCGCAGGGGCATCCCGTCATCGTCCAGGCCGGCCAATCCGAAGACGGACGCGGGCTCGCCGCAGCAACGGCCGAAGTCATCTTCACCGCCCATCAGCATATCGAAACCGCCCAGGAGTTCTACCGGGACATCAAGGCACGCGCCCGTGGTCTCGGCCGAAATCCCGATCACATCCTCGTCATGCCCGGCGTATCCGCTTTCGTCGGCAGGACCGAGGCGGAGGCGCGCGAGAAATACGACCGTCTGACCTCGCTCATCGTCGAAGAGGACGGGATCGGCCTCCTTAATGGTCTGACCGGCGGCACGCTCGACCTGCACGGTTATGACCTCGACGGCCCTCTTCCGCCGGCGCCGCCGACGGAAGGCATGAAGAGCCGCCAGGCGCTCATCCGCCAGATCGCCGACGAAAACAACTTCACCATTCGCCAACTCTATCAGTGGATCGCGTCTGCCCGCGGTCACTACACCATCGTCGGAACGCCCGAACAGATCGCCGATACGCTGCAAAAATGGTTCGAGAACGAAGCTGCCGACGGCTTCAACATTCTGCCGCCCTGGCTGCCGACGGCGCTCGACGATTTCGTCGATCTGGTCATCCCGGAACTGCAGCGTCGCGGCCTGTTCCGGACGGCCTATGAGGGCAAGACGCTTCGCGAAAACCTCGGCCTGCCTTTCCCGAGCAATCGATGGGCTGCAGGACGTGCAGCTCTCCAGGCAGCAGAGTGAGGAGCGGTCGATGTCCTATGAAATCAACCAGGTTCTTCCGAGAAGCTTCGGCCGCCTGAAAAGCAGTGAAAGCAATTTTTCCACACTCGCCTCGCATCTGCGCGGGGTGCTCGCATCGCTTTTGCCGCGCTACGGCCTTCTCATCGGCTTCCTCGTATTCTGGCAGGTGTCGAGCACCAGGGGCTGGGTCAATCCCGCCATCTTCCCGCCTTTGGACGTCATCCTGTCCGCTCTTTGGACCAATCTGGCCAACGGCGCGCTGCTGGATGACATCGCCATCAGTCTGCAGCGATCCGGAACCGCCTTCGCCTTTGCCGTCGTGATCGGCATTCCGCTCGGCCTGTTCATGGGCCAGATTCGTGCGGTCGAACAGGCGCTCGACCCGATCCTGCAGCTCTTTCGCCAGACCTCGGCGCTCGCGCTCTATCCGATCTTCATCCTGCTGCTCGGCCTCGGCGAAACATCCAAGATCTTCGTGATCTTCTGGGCCACACTGTTTCCGGTGCTGCTCGCCACGATCGGCGGCGTCAAGGAAGTGGACAAGAAGCTCATCGAGATGGCGCGGACCTATGGCGCCGGACCGCTGACCATCTTCCGCCGCGTCATCCTGCCGGCGTCGGTGCCGGCAATCTTCGTCGGCCTGCGTCTCTCGGCGACGACGGCACTTCTTCTCCTGATTGCCGCCGAGATGATCGGCGCCAACAAGGGCATCGGCTTCCAGGTCATGAACGCCCAGTACAATTTCCAGATCCCGCTGATGTTTGCGGCGATCCTTCTGCTCGCCTTCCTGGGGCTTGCCGCCAATGCCTTGCTCGTTTTGCTGCAGCGCCGTCTCTGCCGCTGGTCTCAGCCGAGCCGCTGATCTGCTTCACCGATTTTCCTCTTCCGAAAGGACCCACCACATGACGTTCCATCCCCGCAACCTCCTCCTACCGGCAGCGATCGCTCTCGGCCTTGCCACGCCGGCCGCAGCCACCGATACGGTTAAGCTGCGCTATCTCGCCAGCCAGGGTGGTCTTGCCGCCCATGAACTCGCCGCCGAACTCGGCTATTTCGACGGAACGGGCATCACGCTGGAAAATGTCGGCTACGCCCAGGGCGGCCCGGCCTCGCTGATCGCTCTGGCATCGGGTGATGTCGAGATCGGCAGCGCCGCAACTTCCGCCGTCCTGAATTCGATCATCGGCGGCAACGATTTTGTCGCCGCCTATCCCTCAAATGGCATCAATGACGAGGTCCAGTCGACCTTCTACGTGCTCGAAGACAGCCCGATCAAAAATATCAAGGACATTGCCGGCAAGAGCATCGCCGTCAATACGCTCGGCGCCCATCTCGACTATACCATCCGCGAAGCCTTGCATTCCGTCGGCCTGCCGGCGGATGCAGCCAATCAGCTTGTCGTTCCCGGGCCGCAGCTCGAGCAGGTGCTGCGCTCCAAGCAGGTCGATATTGCCGCCTTCGGCTACTGGCAGACGACCTTCGAGGGGGCTGCGCTGAAGAATGGCGGCCTGCGTCCGATTTTCGACGATACCGATGTGCTTGGAGACATAGCCGGGGGCTTCGTAGTCCTGCGCCGTGATTTCGCTCGCGAGCATCCTGAAGCTGCGAAGATTTTCGTGGAGCAGTCGGCTCGCGCTCTCGACTACGCCCGCGAGCATCCGGAAGAAACCAAGAAGATCCTGGCCAAGGCGCTCGGTGAGCGGGGTGAGAATGCTGATATCGCACAGTACTTCCGCGGCTATGGCGTGCGCGCCGGCGGTTTGCCGGTCGAGCGCGATATCCAGTTCTGGATCGACGTGCTGGTTCGCGAAGGCAAGCTGAAGCAAGGCCAGCTGGCGGCCAAGGACATCCTCTTGACCGCCGACGCCAAGCCGGCAAGCAACTGAGGAATGGTGATGAGCATCGCCGAGGACACGCGTCGCGGGGAGGTGACGATCCGTCACCTTTCCAAATCCTACAGGTTGAACGGGGCACCGCTGCAGGTTCTCAGGGATATCAACCTCCACGTCCGCTCCGGCGAAAGCCTCGCCATCGTCGGCGCCAGCGGCTCGGGCAAGACGACCTTGCTCAGAGTTCTGGCCGGCCTTGAGGATTCCGATACCGGCGAGGTCCTCGTCGATGGCCAGGCGATACGCGGTGTGGGCACAGAGCGCGCCGTCATCTTCCAGGAACCGCGCCTTCTGCCCTGGCTGACCGTGCTCGACAATGTGGCCTTCGGGCTGGAAACAAGCGGTCTGTCGCGTGAGCAGGCGAGGGGGCGGGCGCGCCATTATGTCAAGCTCGTCGGCCTGCAGCAATTCGAGGCGGCCTATCCCCGCCAGCTCTCCGGCGGCATGGCCCAGCGCGTCGGCATCGCCCGGGCTCTGGCCGTCCAGCCCGAGATCCTGCTGCTCGACGAACCGCTCGGCGCGCTCGACGCGATGACCAAGATCGGCATGCAGCAGGAGCTCGCACGGATCTGGCGCGATGAGGATGTGACGACCATCCTCGTCACCCACGATCTCGAGGAAGCGATCTACCTGGCCGACCGGATCCTCATCCTGCCGCGGGAAAAGGGCGGCGAGCCGCGTCTGATCGAAATCGACCTGCCCCGTCCCCGCGACCGCAGCGCACCGGAATTCGTTCGACACCGCGAAGAGTTGCTGAACCTGTTCGGACTGCACTGAAGTCTTCAATCGTCAGCGCGCGCCGCATGAGACCTGATCCATGCGGGCCGCGCGGCAATAGCAGTAGCGATGCGGAGGACGCCCGCGGACCGCTATCGCGACTTGCTCCTCGCTCCGGCGGTGAGATACGGGCGCCGATCCAGCTCGGCCGACCTGTAGGAACTGCGCAGCCGCAGCAGATCCTTACGGGCGATCAGGCCGCACAATTTCCCTGAGGCCGGATCGACGATCGGAATGCGTCCGTCGCCCGTCGACAGCATCAGATCGGCGATGAATGCGACCGTATCGTCAGGATGCCCCACCGGAACGGAATCATCCGTCACGTTTTCCGCGAGCGTCTGACTGGCGAGGTCCGGATTCCCCTGCCAGAGCAGAGCGTCGGCTCTCGATACGACGCCGGCCAGCCTGCCTGTCGCATCGACCACCGGATAGATCCGGTGCGTTTTCTGCTGAGAGGCGAAGAAATCGCACGCTTCTCCCACCGTCATGGCGACTGGAAGGGTGTCGACATCGCTGATCATGATCTCCCTTGCTCGGGATAGTTCGAACGGGTCGACGCCATATTCGCGGGTGATGTGCTGACCGCGGCGGGCGATCTTCTCCGTGAGGATCGAGCGGCGAAGCAGCAGGACGGTGACGGCATAGGCCACCACGGTTGCGGCAAGCAGCGGAACGAGCGTGCTGACGTCGCCGGTGATCTCCATCGCAAAGAAAGTGCCCGTCAGCGGCGCGCGCATGGTTCCACCCATCATCGCCGCCATTCCGAGCAGCGCCCAGAAGCCGGGATCGTTGCCCGGCATGACAAGGCCGACCAGCCATCCGAGAGCACCGCCGAAGATGAGAAGCGGCGCAAGCACGCCGCCCGAAGTGCCCGACGACAGGGCAAACAACCAGATGACGGTCTTCACCAGCAGGATCGACATGACAGCCGGGGCGAGCAGCCGGTTGTTGAGCAAGCCATCGATGATGTCGTAACCGACGCCCATTGCCCGCGGTTCGATCAGGCCGCCGAGACCGATGACGAGACCGCCAAGCATCGGCCACCACATCCAGTGGATCGGCAGGGCCTCGAACAGGTCCTCGATCCGGTAGAGCAGCGTCGTCAGCAATCCCGATTGCAGACCTGAGATGATGCCCATCGCCGCGCAGGCGAAAATCCCCCACCAGGGCAAGATCACCTGGAAATGGGTCGGGAACAGTGGGCCAGTGCCGAACAGCAGCGGACGCCAGCAGATCGACACGCAGGCGGCAACGGCGACGGGAATGAAGCTGCGCGGCTTCCATTCGAACAACAGCAGTTCGACCGCCAGCATGACCGCAGCGATCGGCGAACCGAAGATGGCCGTCATGCCTGCAGCCGCGCCGGCGACAAGCAGCGTCTTCCGCTCGGCCGCACTCATGTGAAAGAATTGTGCGAAAAGCGATCCGATCGCACCGCCCGTCATGATGATCGGCCCCTCGGCGCCGAACGGGCCGCCGGTTCCGATGGAGATTGCCGACGACAGCGGCTTCAGGACCGCGACCTTCGGCGACATCCGGCTGCCGCCGATCAGGATGGCCTCGATGGCCTCGGGGATGCCGTGGCCGCGGATCTTTTCCGATCCGAAGCGGGCCATCAGTCCGATGACGAGACCGCCGAGCGGCGGAACCAGCACCACCCACAGCGAACGCGGAACGGCAGCCAGAGAGGCGGGCTGGATGCCGATCTCACCGAACCAGATGACATTCGTCACCAGCGTGATGAGGCTGACGAGACACCAGGCAGCAAATGCCCCGGCGGTGCCGACAATGATGGACATGCCGACCAGGAGGAGGACCCGCCGGTCGGTGGTGAAGTCGCCGGCCTCGCGCCGGGAAAGGCCGCCGGTGAAATCGTGCGGCCGGTTGTTTGGTGGATGCTGCGCCATGGAAGCCTCTGCTACGCCGGAAATGGATACGCTTGAGGCGCGTCAATATATCGTGATACGATATAAATCAATGGGTGAAAGCATGAAGGCGAAAATGTCTCATGGGATGCTTCACTTGACCGGCTGTCGGGTGCCCATCTATTCGAGATGGCGGAATGGCTCCTGACCCTGGCAGCCGTTGCGGCAGAGGAGAAGAGCTTTGAAGAAGACCGCGCCGCTGAGACAGGAGGACTACGAGGCTCTCGCCGATCTCCGATTTGCGCTTCGCCAATTCATGGACTTCAGCGCTTCGGCCGCCCAGTCGGAGGGACTGCCCGCGCAGCAGCATCAGGCCCTTTTGGCGATCAGGGGACAACGGGGCGATGCCATGACCATCGGCATGCTGGCCGAGCGGCTGATTATCGCGCCGCATACGGCGACCGAACTTGTCGGGCGGCTCTCGGATGCGGGACTGGTCGAACGTCATACCGATCCGGCCGACAGGCGCCGCCAGACCATTCTGCTCACTGATAAGGCGGATGAGCTTCTGACGCGACTGAGCGCCGTCCACCTTTCGGAAATAAGGGAGATGGCCCCGAAATTGATCGAGCTTCTCCTCGAACTCCAGAAGACGGCGTCGAACGCCAAATGACCATTGCGAAATAGCCGAGTTCCCGACGTGCCGCTTTAACCCAAAAGCGTCTTCTTGAGTCGATGGATATGGGCGGCACCGATGCCGCAACAGCCGCCGATGATGGTCGCGCCGGCTTCGGCCCAGGAGCAGGCATAGCGCGAATAGGCGTCGTCATTCAGATCGTCGCGGGTCTGGTGCAGGCCTTCATTGGCGGCTGCCTCACCTTGCTCCCCTTCGAAGGCATTGGCGTAGACGCCGATTTCGATGGAAGCATCCATCTTTCGGAAGACACGCGCTGCCGTCTCCACCGCCGCCTGCATGACTTCGGGCTTGCTGCAATTGAACAGGAGGGCTTCGGCACCCGATGAAACCGCCCAGGATGCCGCATCCTCGACCTTTTCGCCGGAGCGGAGCTTTGGTTCGCCGCCCCTTATGGCTGCCTCGTCATCCGCCAATGTGAAGGACATCCAGAACGGCTTGCCTGACGTCGCCACCGCCTTGCGGACAGCCTCTGCCTCGGCGATCAGGCTCAACGTCTCGCCGAGCCATATATCGACGAAGGGAGAAAGGTTTTCGACAAGCACCTCGAGATAATCCTGCACCCGCGAAGGCTGAAAGTTCTGCGGCTCGTATGAGCCGAAGATCGGCGGCAGCGAACCTGCAACCAGCACCTTCCGATCCGTGGTGGCGTCGGCCGCCTCGCGCGCCAAGCGACCGGCGAGACGGATCAGCGCCGCCCCCTCCTTCCAGAACCGGTCCTCGCCGATGTGAAAGGGCACGAGCGCGTAGCTGTTTGTCGTAACGACCTCAGAGCCGGCGGCGATGAATTCCTGATGTACCCTACGGACGATATCCGGCGCGTTGATCAGCGCCAATGCCGACCATTCCGGTTGTTTCAGCTCGGCACCCAGCCGCAGCAGTTCGCGGCTCATGCCGCCATCGAGAATTCGCGTCGTGCTCATGAAGAGGTCTCCATTCAGGCTGTCGCGCCGTCAGCGGCGCCGGGCTTTTCATAACAAGGTGGGCGGGGTGCACGTGGTTCGTACGCCAGGGAATTCATGGGCCAGTCCTTTTCCGTCGGCCTAGCGGCGAACCGGCACCTGCGCTTCGAGACGTCGAAAGACGTGGGCGATCACTGCGGTCAAGGCGAGATAGAAGAGGGTGACGACCAGCAGCGGTTCATAGACGAGCAGCGTGTCCTGCCGAACCTTGTTTGCCACGGCGTAGAGATCCATCACCGTCACCGTAAAGGCGAGCGGCGTCGCCTTGAGCTGCATGACGATCTCTCCTGCAATCGTCGGCAGGGCGATGCGAATGGCGCGCGGCAGCCAGATCCGGCGGGTCAGCATCCAGGGCGACAGGCCGAAGGCCCGGCCCGCTTCGAGCTCGCCCTTGGGAACGGCAAGCAGCGCGCCGCGCAACACCTCTGCCTCATAGGCTGCATAGTTCAGGGTAAAACTGACGGCGGCGAAGAAGAAGCCCTCGCGCAGGATCGGCCAGAACAGGCTCTGGCGGATGCCGGGGACCATGGGCAGCAGCGAGCCAACCCCATAGTAGAGAAGCCACAGCTGTATCAGCAGCGGCGTGCCGCGAAAGAAGGTGCAGTAACTCCGCGCCAGGAGCCGCGTCAGCCTGCCGCCGCTGACCTGCGCAAACGCGAGGCCTATGGCGAGGGCGAAGCCGAACACCACGGAGATCACCAGCAGGCAAACGGTCTGCCAGGCGCCGGTCAGAAGCAGCGGCCAATAGGAAGAGATCCAGGTGAAACTCATGGGGCGCTTTCTTCAGGCAAGGCGCGGCTGTCCCCGCCGTACCCGTCCCTCGATCAGTTTGAAGACGACGTTGGAAACAAGCGTGATGGCGAGATAGAGAAGGGCCGAAGCAAGGAAAAAGACGAAGTAATGCTTGGTGCTTGCCCCGGCAAGACGGGTGGCGAGCGCCAGTTCCTGGTAGCCGACGACCGCCACCAGCGCGCTGTCCTTGGTGACCGACATCCACAGATTGGCAAGACCCGGCAGCGCGTTCGGAAGGAGCGCCGGCAGCAGGACGCGGCGGAACCTCAGCACCGGTCCCATGCCGAAGGCCTTGGCGGCCTCGATCTGGCCGACGGGAATGGCAAGGATCGCGCCGCGCAGCACCTCCGTCATGTAGGCACCCTGCACGAAGCCCAGCACGGCGACGGCCGCGACGAAGCCGTTCACATTGACCGGCGGCAGCTCCAACGCGGCGAGCAGCCGGTTGAGGCCGTCGGTGCCGGCATAATAGAGCCCGACGATCAGGATCAGCTCGGGAACGGCGCGGATCAGCGTGGTATAGAGATCGAGCAGCAGGCGCAGCATGCGGTTGCCCGAAAGCTTTCCAAGCGCGCCGCCGGTGCCGAGCAGCAGGCCGATCGCGAAGGCGCAAGCCGAGATGGCGACCGTTGAGACTGCACCTGCCAAAAGAACGCCGCCCCATCCCGGAGGATAGGGAGACAGCAGGTCCAGAATACCCTRTTGCGCGGTCGCCATCGTTCGGACTGCTTACTTCGCGCCGTAGATGTCGAAATCGAAGTATTTCTTGTTGATGGTGTCGTACTGGCCACTGGCACGGACGGCAGCGATCGCCGTGTTCAGCTTGGCTTTCAGCTCCGTGTCTTCCTTGCGCAGGCCGCCCGAAACGCCGGCGCCGAGAATCTCCTTGTCGTCGGCGACGTCGCCCATCTTGGCGCAGCAATCCTTGCCGCCATCGCTTTTCAGGAACGCGTCGAGCGCCAGTGAATCGCCGAAGACATAGTCGATACGGCCGGAGGCGAGATCCTGGAACGCCTCATCGAGCGTCTGGTAGGTCTTTTCCTCGGCAGCGGCGGCGAAATACTTCTTGTAATATTCCGACTGGATCGTCGACACCTGGATGCCGATGGTCTTGCCCTTCACGTCCTCGGCGGTGGCGCCCGGCTTCTGGTCCTTGGGGCCGATCAAGGTGCTCGGCGTGTTGTAATATTTGTCGGTGAAGTCGATCACCTTCGAGCGCTCCGCGGTGTTCGACATCGATGACCAGATCACGTCGAACTTCTTGCTCTGGAGAGCCGGAATGAGACCATCCCAGGAAATCTCGACGATCGAGCATTTCTCCTTCATCTCTTCGCATACGGCATTCATCAGGTCGATTTCCCATCCCTGCCATTGGCCCGAGGCGTCCTTGGCGAAGAAGGGCGGATAGGATTCGTTCATGACGCCGAAGCGGACTTCGGCCTGTGCGGTGACGGCGGAAAGCACGAGTGCCGCACCGGCGAAAAGCGTGGGGAGCAGTTTCATTCGCAGGATTCTCCTGGTTTGTGTTGTCGATGAGAGCTCGAAATGCATCAGTGGGCGCTGAGGCCGGTGAACTCCCGGCAGCGGGCGCTGACAGGCGCGCCGAATATCTGCTCCGGCGGGCCTTCTTCCTCGATCCGTCCCTGATGCAGGAAGAGAACACGGCTGGAGACATCCCGGGCGAAGCGCATTTCATGCGTGACGATCAGCATGGTCCGGCCTTCTTCCGCGAGATCGCGGATGACTTTCAGGACCTCGCCGACCAGCTCCGGATCGAGAGCCGAAGTCGGTTCGTCGAACAGCATGACATCAGGATCGACGCAGAGCGCTCTCGCAATCGCCGCGCGTTGCTGCTGACCGCCGGAGAGGAAAGCGGGATAGGCATCGCGCTTGTCGAACAGCCCGACCTTGTGGAGCAGGGCCTCGGCTTTTTCGATCGCCTCGCGTCGCGACATGCCCATGACGTGCACCGGCGCCTCGATGACATTTTCCAGCACCGTACGATGGGCCCAGAGATTGAAACTCTGGAAGACCATCCCGAGCCCGGTGCGTATCCGTTCGATCTGCCGCCAGCTGCGCGGCTGCAACCGGCCGTCCCGCCCCATCTTCAGCGCAATCTCCTCGCCGTTCACGGCAATGCGGCCACGATCCGGCGTTTCCAGGAAATTGATGCATCTGAGAAAGGTGCTCTTGCCGGAGCCCGACGAGCCGATGATCGAAATCACGTCAGACTTCTCGGCTTGCGCCGAAATACCCTTGAGAACCTCTTGCGAGCCGAAGCTTTTATGAAGATCTTCGACACGAAGAGCAGGAAAGGGTTGATCTGGCATGCATGGTTCCGGCTGAATTGAGCTTGCGAAGGATAATGATAAAATAACGCGGTTTTTTCGCGCAGTTTTCATCTATTCTGCATATTTTATGCAAAATAATCTTCCTCGTGCGGCAAGTACGGCAGAATGCGCGAATTGCTGCGGCGAGAACCAGGATTGGACAATGGAACATCTCGATCGTTTTGACCGTGACATTCTCGATATCGTTCAGCGCGACTGCCAGCTGAAAGCCGAAACGATCGCCGAACGGATCGGACTGTCGGTCTCGGCCGTGCAGAGGCGGTTGAAGCGGCTGCGCGAGGAAGGGATTATCAAGGCGGAGGTGGCCGTCGTCGACCGCAAAGCGACGGGCACAGCAATGGTGTTCATCGTCGGGATGGAGATCGAGCGGGACAATTACGACGCGCTGGCGAAGTTCCGCCTCTGGGCGGAGAAGCAGGATCACATCCAGCAGGTCTATTACGTCACAGGCGCGGTCGATCTGATCGCGATCGTCACCGCCCGCGACGTCGAGCATTATGACGATATCGCTGCCTTGATCATGGCTGACAATCCGCAGGTCCGCCGCATGCACACGAATGTCGTGTTGCGGGACGTCAAGCTCGGCCTGTTCGTGCCCCTGGACTAGCGCGCACGCGATGCCCCGCCGGCATTGGTTCCGGCTGCCACGGATCGGGACGCCGACAAGCCGCTGGACTCGCATTTGACAAAGGGCATAATTCCCGGCGCAAATTCTCGGGAGGAATGATCGTTGACGTTACGACACCAGATCATCGCATTGGCGATCGTTCCACTCGTCATTTCGATCCTTGCGATCACCACCTTCATCACCTGGCAATCGGCAAACCTCGCCAAGAACAGCATCGACACGTTCGAACAGAACATGCTGAAGACCAAGGAAGCCGAGATCCTCAACCTGACCAACCTTGCCCTGTCCGCCATCCAGATGATCTATGACAATGCCGGTCCCGACGATGAAGCCGCCAAGCAGCAGGTGGCGGCGATCCTGACCTCGCTCGACTACGGCAAGGACGGATATTTCTTCGTTTACGATTACGACGGCAACAACATCGTCCATCCGCGCCAGAGTTTCCGCCATGGGCACAATTGGCTCGACCTCACCGATCCGGATGGCGACAAGGTCATTGCCGAGCTGATCGCCACGGCAAGAGCGGGCGGGGGCCTGCATCAGTACAAATGGCAG
Organism: Rhizobium sp. 01N447_2; assembly: GCF_056399245.1. Lineage (NCBI taxonomy): Bacteria > Pseudomonadati > Pseudomonadota > Alphaproteobacteria > Hyphomicrobiales > Rhizobiaceae > Rhizobium > Rhizobium sp. 01N447_2. Next base: position 139,827 of record NZ_JBFTQY010000017.1, on the reverse strand, counting down.
AAACCATCGACCGGACAGATCGCCGACAAGCTCTCCTTCGTCGTCAGTCTCGACAAATGGCACTGGGTCGTCGGCACCGGCGTTTACCTGGATGACGTCTTTGCCCAAAGTGCTGCCGCCAACGCCGGGATGCGCGCCAACATAAAACGGACCTTCGTCATCGTCGCGCTGATCGCCGTGCCTTCGGTGCTTGTCGTTTTCACGACCTGCATGCTRCTGACGTTCCACGAGCGCCGCATGGCCGACAGCCGGCTCAAGCAGCTGACACAGCGGGTCATCGATACGCAGGAAGAAGAGCGCGCGCGGCTAGCCCGCGAGTTGCACGACGGCATTTCCCAAAATCTCGTCGGCGTGCGCTATGCGATGGACCTTGCCGGCCGCAAGGTCAGGACCAATGTCGACGATGCGGCTGTCACCATCGACCGCGGTGTCGAGGCGCTGAATGGCGCCATCAAGGAAATCAGACGGCTGTCGCACGATCTGCGCCCGCGCGTGCTCGATGACCTCGGCCTGACGGCTGCTCTCGAGGCACTTTGCTATCATTTTGCCGAGCGGACGGGGATCGAGACGAAGATCGACGCCTCAGGCTTCACCGACACGCTGAAGGCCGAAGCCAATACCGCGCTTTATCGTGTCGCCCAGGAAGCGTTCAACAATGTCGAGCGGCACTCGGGCGCCTCCCGGCTTGCGGTCAAGCTCTGGAGCGATAACGGCCGCGCCCGCATGACGATCACCGACAACGGTACGGGCTTCGACGGCATCAAGGACGGTGTGTCCGGCAGATCAGGTCTCGGCCTGCGCAACATGCAGGAGCGAATGGCCCACTTCCGCGGCCTGCTGCTGATCAACAGCAGCGAGGCCGGCACGACGCTGACGGCGATGCTGCCGAAATCGGCTAGTCGTCCCGCCGATCGGCAGGCAGAAGCTGTATGACGGAACGCCCGAAAATCAGGGTGCTCTTGATCGACAACCATCCGCTGGTGCTGGACGGGTTGAAGGCCGTGCTCGAAACATTCGACCATATCGAAGTTGCCGGCACGGCGGGGCTCGCCCAAGCGGGGCTGGAGATCGGCCGGCAAGTCCTGCCGCRGGTCGTGCTGATGGACATCAACATGCCGAAGCTGAGCGGCATCGATGCAATCGAATTGTTCAGGAACGAACTTCCCCAGGCGCGGGTCGTGATGCTCTCCATGCATGACAGCCGCGAGTATATTTCTTCCTCGGTCATGCATGGCGCTGCCGGTTACATCCTGAAGGACGTTTCGACCGACGAGATCGTCTCGGCGATCGAGACAGTGGCGGGTGGGGGGACATATTTCTCGTCCGGTGTCTTCGACGCGCTGATGGGCGAACGCGCAGAGGAGGGAAGCGATCCCCTGACACCGCGCGAACGCGACATTCTCGGGCTGATCGTTGCCGGCAGAAGCAACAAGGAGATCGCCGAAACGCTCGGGATCACCTCCGCCACGGCGGAAACCCATCGCAAGAACCTCAAGAAGAAGCTCGGTATTGCCACCACAGCGGGCCTCATCCGCTATGCGCTCGATCACGGCATCGTCTCGAAAGTCGGATAAATCGCGTCTACCCACTTCTGGGTAGGCCTCGGCATTTCAGTGCCGCCTCGATCTTGCGAGCTTAAAACCGGCGCCATAGGACTCCATCCACGGCTGGCCAAGTGCGAGCCGTTGGGAGGAATTCACATGCGTTACATCAGCTTCCGATCGGTCGGAAAACCTCGAGCGACCCGCGCCGGGCCTGCCGCGGCCGCCGGCTGACAGACCTGCCTTCCACGCCGACAACTGGAACATGGCGACCGCCGCCCGCGGCGCCTGAAAGGTATTCCGACATGGAAAAACCACGTAGCAAGGCAGCGCTCTGGCTGCTTGTCATTCCCTACATAGGTCTGCTCTGGCCGCCATTTTACAATGTCCGCGAGCCATCTCTTTTCGGCTTTCCCTTCTTCTATTGGTATCAGCTTCTCTGGGTGCCGATCACCGCAGCGCTGACCTGGATCGCCTATCGGAGCACTCGCCATGACGACTGACATCAACGGCACGGCGCTTGCCGTCTTCATCTTCTTTTTCGTGCTCGTCACCGTCATGGGCTTCGTTGCCTCTCGTTGGCGTAAGCCGGAAACGCTGGCGAGTATAGACGAATGGGGCCTGGGCGGACGCAATTTCGGCACCTGGATCACCTGGTTCCTCGTCGGCGGCGATTTCTATACCGCCTACACCGTGATCGCCGTCCCGGCRCTGGTCTATACCGTGGGAGCCTACGGCTTCTTTGCGCTGCCCTACACCATCGTCGTTTATCCCTTCGTCTTCATGGTGATGCCCGTTCTGTGGAAACGCGCCAAGGATTTCGGCTATGTGACGGCTGGCGACGTCGTCCACGGTCAATACGGATCGCGCGGTCTCGAACTCGCCGTCGCGGCAACAGGCGTCATCGCCACCATGCCCTATATTGCCCTCCAGCTCGTCGGCATGACGGCGGTGCTGAAGGCGCTCGGGCTGCATGGTGAACTGCCGCTGGCGATCGCCTTCATCGTGCTGGCGCTCTACACCTACTCCGCGGGCCTGCGCGCGCCGGCCCTGATCGCCTTCGTCAAGGACATCATGATCTATATCGTCGTGATCGCGGCCGTCGCACTGATCCCGTCGAAACTCGGAGGCTACGCCAATGTCTTTGCTTCGGCCGATGCGGCCTTCCAGGCCAAGGGTTCCGGCAACCTGCTGCTCGGTGGCAATCAGTATGTCGCCTATGCCACGCTCGCCTTGGGTTCGGCGCTCGCAGCCTTCATGTATCCGCATACGCTGACGGGCATCTTTGCCTCCAACAGCGGCAAGACGATCCGCAAGAATGCGATCATGTTGCCCGCTTATACGCTGCTGCTCGGCCTTTTGGCGCTGCTCGGCTATATGGGGCATGCCGCCAACCTGAAGCTCGACAGTGCCAATGACGTCGTTCCCACGCTGTTCAAGACGCTGTTTTCGGGCTGGTTCTCCGGCTTCGCCTTTGCGGCGATCGCCATCGGCGCGCTGGTGCCGGCAGCGGTGATGAGCATCGGCGCCGCCAATCTCTTCACCCGCAATTTCTGGAAAGCCTATGTCGATCCTGATGTCAGCGATGCAGGCGAGGCGAAGGTTGCAAAGATCACCTCGCTCGTCGTGAAGATCGGTGCGCTTCTCGTCATCATCTTCCTGCCGACGCAATTCGCACTCGACCTGCAGCTGCTCGGCGGCATCTGGATCCTGCAGACGCTTCCGGCGCTGGTCTTCGGCCTCTATACCAACTGGTTCCGTGCACCCGGCCTGCTTGCCGGCTGGTTCGTCGGCTTCTGCGGCGGTACTTTCCTCGTCTGGGATGCCGGCTGGAAGCCTCTGCATCTGATCAGCCTCGGCGGTGAACCCTTCACCGTCTACACGGGACTGCTGGCGCTTGCGGCCAACATCGCCGTTGCCCTCGTGGTCAACGCCCTGCTTCCGGCCAAGGCTCCGGTCCGGGCCTAGAGCATGATGCCGAAAAGTGTGAGCGGTTTTCGGACAATATAATGCTCACCTTCTCGATCCAAGAATGCCAAGGGCAGCAAACGCTGCCCTTCGCAAAATTATCCCGCTTTGGCGTTCCGGCATAAGCTGGAGAAAGATCAGGGCGACTTAAAACTCTTCCCAGTCGTCGGCCACGGCTGCATTCCCATTCGTCTGGAACGACTTACCCACCTTGGCAATCATCTGGCGCGCAGGCGAGGGCGTCGGCTGAGCACGGGGCGCCGCGACAGCGGGCTGCGATACGCGCTTCGGTGCCACCGCTCCGCCAATGTTGAACTGGCCCAGCAGCTGGAACAGCGCGTCGGCTTCCTTGGCGAGCTTGTGGGCGGCCGCTGTGGCTTCTTCCACCATGGCGGCGTTCTGCTGCGTCCCCTGATCCATCTTGTTGACGGCGGTATTGATCTCTTTCAGCCCCGTCGCCTGCTCTTGCGAAGCGCCGACGATGGCCCCCACATTGCCGTCGACCTGCTGTACCTGCTCGGCAATCTCTTTCAGCGCCCTTCCGGTCTCGCCAACCAGGGCCACGCCGCTTTTGACGTGGCCGTTCGAAGCGTTGATCAGTTCCTTGATTTCTTTTGCCGCCTTGGCGGAGCGTTGCGCCAGCTCGCGCACTTCCTGAGCGACAACGGCAAAGCCCTTGCCTGCCTCACCGGCACGGGCGGCTTCGACGCCGGCATTGAGCGCCAGCAGGTTGGTCTGGAACGCGATTTCATCGATGACGCCGATGATGCTGCCGATTTCGGTGGCGGAGGATTCGATCTTGCCCATGGCATCGACCGCATCCCGAACGACGCTGCCCGACCGCTCGGCACTATCCTTCGTCTTGCGGACGAGCTGGCCGGCTTCCTGAGCCTTGTTGCTCGAGTCGGCAACGGTGGTCGTAATCTCTTCCAGGGCAGCGGCGGTTTCCTCCACCGAGGCTGCCTGCTGTTCGGTCCGCTTGGCGAGATCGTCCGAGGCCGAGCGGATTTCCTGTGCACCGGCGGCGATGGCGCTGGCGTTCTGGGCAACCTTCTGCATGGCGGCACGGAGCTTTTCGACCGCAGAATTGAAGTCGGCGCGGAGCTTTTCCAGAGACGGAATGAACGGAGTGCCGATCTGCTGTGTGAGGTCGCCGTCAGCCAGCGCCTGCAATGCATCGCCAAGCTGACCGACAGCCTGGTCCGTCTGCTCGGCAAGGGTGCGGCGTTCATCGGCATCCTGCTCGAGCCGATGCCGCTCCGACACGGCTCTCTTCGCCTCGGCGTCGGCTTCCCGCTCCGCCTTTGCCGAAATTGCGTCGCGCAGCCCGGCCACCGCCCGTGCGAGCTTGCCGATCTCATCGCCTCGCGCTTCGAGGCGGCGATCACCATTAAGATTGCCGTCCGCCATCGCCTTCAGCGAAAGCTGAAGTTTTGCCAGCGGGCCGACGATCGTGCGTGCCGTCACACCGGCGGCAACAAGTGAAAGAACAGCCGCAATGCCAAGCGCGGTCAGGGCCAATGGCTTGAACCCGCTTGCCGTGCTGCGAACCTCGCCACCAATCGATTTGTTCAGCGCTTCCTGATAGTCGATGAATTTGTTGATGGCGCCAAGCCAGGCAACGAAAGCCGGTCGCGCCTGTTCGAGCAGGATCTTGCGAGCGGCTTCGCCATCGCCCTTCTCCTGCAGTGCAATAATCTGGGCGACCAGAGGATTGGTCTTCGCCTGGATGTCTGCAATCTCACCGAGAATGGTCTTTTCCTGTTCCGTCGCACCGGCCGGAGAGGCAACCATATCCGCCATGCGCTTTTCATTCTCGGCGTAGGAGGCGGCCAGCTTCTCGATCAATGCCTCGGCGGTCTTCCGTTCATCGGCAGACGTCACCAGAGTGACGTCGCGGATGGCGATTGCCCGATCATGCACGCTGCCGCGATAGTTGATGGCAAACCGCTGCTTCACGCTGTTGACGTCGTTGATGGTTCCAAGCTTATCGTTGATCTGCGCAACTTTTTCCGTCGAATAGATGGTCAGGCCGACCATCAGCAAAAGGAGAACGCTGAAGCCAAGCGCCAGGCGCGCCACAACCCCGAAACTCATGATATTCTTCATATGCACTCTCCCCTCGCGGTGAGGTTTGTTGGAAGGATGTCTCGGCAGCCAGGATTGCTTGTCATGTCTCATTCAAATGCAGAGCCTCGGTGTCTCCGAGTGCATCCGACAGGCACTCCTGTGCCCGGAATCGCGCTTGAGATACGGGACATCCGTCAAAGCAATAAAAGCCGATTTTGATGCGAAATTCGGGTGCCTGACCCGCCATCATGGCGGAGGTGACGGCCCTCAAAGAACGTCGTCCCGATATCTAAAAAAATTAGAGGAATATATTTTAGAGAGTGTAAACGGAGCCGGCAGAGCATGGCTATAGCGCTCTATTTGGATAGCATTTGCGCTTTTCGGATGGACAATTTGACGAGCGCTCTCCCGGTAGTTGCGAAATCCTCGGACTCCCCTGCGCGACAAGGCTTTGCGGCTTGCCTGCGACGACGCGACGCCGTCCTGGCATCGGGTAGTGATTTGCCGAAAGGTCTCGGCAACCGGCATGAATTGCAGCTGCGGTGCCGGAACGTTGGCGCTTCCGGCTTCAGCCGCGTAGCAGCGGAAGAAGCTGATCGCCCTGCCGCTTGATTTCGGAGAGATAGGGCGTGTCGGACAGCACGAAGTGGGTGATGCCGAGATCCTGGTATTTGCGCAGCGAGCGGGCGACATCCGCTGCCGAACCGACCAGCCAGGTGGTGCCGGCGCCGCCGCCGCCGAACTTGCCGGGCGCGGTATAGAGGTTGTCGTCGAGGACGTCGCCGCGCTCATGCAGATCGAGCAACCGCTGCTGGCCGACGGCGAGCGCGCGCTGGTGATCATGCCAGCCGGTGCCCTTGCTTCTGGCCATCTCGGCGACCTTCGCCTCGGCGTCAGTCCAGGCCTGTTCGGTGGTGTCGCGGACCAGCGTCGTTATCCGCAGGCCGAATTCCAGCGGCGGGAGGTCGCGGTCCAGTTCTCTGCTCAACGCCTTGAGCCGCGCGATCCGTTCGCCGACACCGTCGAGGGGCTCGCCCCAGAAAAGCTGGACATCGGCCTCGGTGGCGGCCACCCGCTCGGCCGCCTCCGAAGCGCCGCCAAAATAGAATTTGGGGTGCCGGCGGTCGCCGCGGACCTGGATGCGTGGCACCACGGTGGAGTCGGCAACCCGGAAGTTCTCGCCCGCCGAGGTGACATTGTCTTCGGTCCATAATCTTCGGACCAGCCGCATGAACTCCTTGGTGCGACCGTAGCGGTGCGCCTGATCGCCCTCGCTGTCGCCGTAGGCAGAAAGGTTGTCCTTGCCCGACACGATGTTGATCCGCACGCGGCCGCCGGTCAGATGGTCCAGCGTCGCTGCCGCGGAAGCGAAATTCGCCGGTCGCCAATAGCCTGGACGGATCGCAATGAGCGGTTCGAAGGTGGTCGTCCGGGCGGCGAGCGAAGTTGCGACGGTAAACGTGTCGGGGCGGCCCCAACCGGTGCCGATGAGCGCGCCCTTCCAGCCATGTTCCTCCAGCGCCTTTGCGTGGCTGGTCAGCGTATCCAGGCTGTTGTGGTTCTCGACGGCGGAATCGCCGCGATGGCCGGCTTTGACGTCGTTGGGAATATACCAGAGAAATTCGGAATTATTGCTCATGCGATGCTGCGGTTCTGTGTGGTTGGAACAAGGAAACCAGGGGAAGCCCCCTGGGAAATCATATGGCGGCCTGCACCTGCTGCTGCTCCGCCTGAACCACAAAGCCATTCGGCGGGCGCTGAAGGCCCAGGTTCTCCCGCAGCGTCGTGCCTTCGTATTCGTGCCGGAACAGGCCGCGCTTGCGCAGGATCGGGACGACCTGATCGACGAAATCGGTCAAGGCGGTGGGCAGGATCGGCGGCATGATGTTGAAGGCGTCGGCAGCACCGTTCTCGAACCAGCTCTGCATCGCATCAGCGATCTGCTCGGGTGTTCCCACAACCGTCCGATGGCCGCGAGCGGTGGCGACCGCCAGATAGAACTGGCGCAGCGTCAGATTGTTGCGCGATACCAGGTCGGAAACCAGCTTGAGGCGGCTCTTGTTGAGTTCGGTATTATCAGGCAGGGGAGGGGCGGGATCATCCAGCGAGTAGCCGGAAAGATCGACGCCCTTGTAGTGGCGGGCAAGGATATTCCAGGCGATGGAGGGATGAACCAGCGATTGGATATGGTCGTAATTCGCCTGGGCTTCCGCTTCCGTCCCGCCGAGAACCGGGAATATGCCGGGACTGATCAGCAGTTCGTCCGGCCGGCGTCCGTAGCGGGCGAGCCGCCCTTTGACGTCGGAATAGAATTCCTGCGCATCCTCGAAGGTCTGGTTGGCGGTAAAGATCATCTCGGCCGTGCGGGCGGCAAGTTCGCGCCCGGGTTCCGATGCGCCGGCCTGGACGATGACAGGATAGCCCTGAACCGGACGGCCAACGTTGAGCGGACCGGCCACCGAGAAGAATTTGCCCTTGTGATCGACGAGATGCACCTTGTCGGGATCGAGATAGACCCCGCTTTCCTTGTCGCGAATGAAGGCATCGTCCTCGTAAGAATCCCATAGGCCCTTCACCAGGTCGACGAATTCCTCGGCCCGCTCATAACGATCAGCATGGGCGGGATGGCCTGCGATTGAGAAATTCTTCGAAACATCCGCACCTGTCGTGACGACGTTCCATGCGGCGCGGCCCTTGGAGATATAGTCGAGCGAGGCGAACCTGCGGGCGAGAAGGTAGGGGTCCTCGTAGGTCGTCGATGCCGTGGCGACGAAGCCGATATGTTTGGTCACCTGCGAGAGGGCCGCCCAAAGGGTCAGGGGCTCGAAATGTGCGCCCTGGGCGGTGCGGCGAAGCGCCTCCGGGTCCTTGGCGCGGTCCCATCCCGCCGGACTGTCGGCGACGAAGACGAGATCGAATTTGCCGCGTTCGGCGGTCTGGGCGAGCTCGCGGTAGTGATCGATATTGAGGCCGGCATCGGCCTGCGCCTCCGGATGGCGCCAGGCGGCGATATGATGGCCCGTCGCCATGATGAACGCGCCAAGCCGCATTTGCCGTTTCGATGTGCTCATTGGCTTATCTCCAGATCAAACTGAACTGTTGCTAATGTCAGGCGGCCTTGCGGCCCGGAAGCTCGACCCCGAGCCGGCTGAGAAGATGGATTCGGAATTGCGCAAAACGCGGATCGCCGTGATCGCGCGGCGTCGGCAGATCGATCTTGAGATCCTCGATGAGGCGGCCTTCGTCGAGAACCAGTATGCGGTCGGCCAGCGAAATCGCCTCGTCGACGTCATGGGTGACGAGCAGCACGGCGGGACGGTGTCTTGCACACAACTCCCGCAGCAGATCGTGCATTTTCAGCCGGGTCAGCGCGTCGAGCGCGCCGAACGGCTCATCGGCGAGAAGCAGGGCTGGTTCGCGCACCAGCGAACGGGCAAGAGCGACCCTCTGCTGCTCGCCACCCGAAAGCTGGTTCGGCCAGGCCGTTTCCCGGCCTGCAAGTCCTACCTCCGCCAAAGCCTTCCGTCCGGCTTCCTGGCCGGAAGGTCCATGTAGGCCAAGCGTGACGTTCTGGATGACGGTGCGCCAAGGCAGCAGGCGGGCGTCCTGGAAAACCACCGAAAGGCTCTCCGGCGTCTCGAGGGTGCCGGCTCCCTCGACACCATGATCGAGACCGGCAAGAGCCCTGAGGAACGTGCTTTTGCCGGAGCCGCTGCGGCCAAGCAGGGCGACGAACTCGCCTTCCTCGATATCGAGATCGACGCCGTCGAGGATCGTCTTCGTCGCAAACCGGCGTGCGAGGTTTCGCACGTGGACGGCCTTGGTTGCGGGCTTCAGTTTGCCAGGGTGCGGCGCCATGAGAGAACCCTCCGTTCAAGCAGGCGGRCGAGACCGTCCGAGACGAGTCCCAGCAGCACATAGACCACCAGGCCGACGAGAATGACGTCGGTCTGCCCGTAATTTCGGGCAAGATCGATCATGTAACCCAGCCCGCTGGTGGCGTTGATCTGCTCGACCACGACGAGAGAAACCCAGCAGAGGGTGACGGCAAACCGCAGGCCCAGAAGGAAACCCGGCAAAGCGCCGGGCAGCACGACCTGAAGGATGAAGTCCTTCTGGCTCATCCGCAGCGTCTCGGCCAGTTCGACATAACGGCTGTCGATGCTGCGGAGCGCGTTGTGGGTGTGGATATAAATCGGCACGATGACGGCCAGCGCGATGGTCGTAACCTTCATGCTCTCGCCGATGCCGAACCACAGGATCAGCAAGGGGATCAGGGCCAGCGTCGGTATCGCGCGCTTGATCTGGACCGGCCCGTCGATCAGAGCTTCGCCGATCCGGGAAAGACCGGCGATCACCGCCAGGATCGTGCCGATCAGCAATCCGATGCCAAGCCCGAGCAGGGCGCGTGTCGCTGACGTCACGAAATTGTCCTGCAGGCGACCCTGCTCTATGAGCCTTACGAAAGCCTCGATGACAGTCCACGGCGCCGACAGGATGCGCGGGTCGATCCATCCCAATGCCGAACCGACGACCCAGGTCAGGACAAGCAATACCGGCCCGATCTGCAACCCGAAAGGGATCGCGGGTCCGGGACCCAGCCTGCGCCGGGCCCGTGGGCCGGCGGAGCCAGTCAGGCCGGCGGAGCTCGCCGGGCCAACCGGCTTTGCCGCGCGTGAACCTCCATGCGCAACTCTCCCGCCTGATGTCAGGGATAGTTTGGCCTCATCTGCATCCCAAGCGGTTGCCATGTTGCAGATCTCCTCTCCGAAGGGGTGTCGAACGTTACTGGCTCTTGGCCAAAGCTTCGGCGCCGAGCTTTTCGAAGCGGTTGTCGAAAATCTGCTCCACATTGAGGGGTTTGTAGCCGAGCTCGTCCGCCAGCAGATTGATGGTTTCCTGGTGACGCTTCTTCACTTCGCTCCAATCGGCGGGAACGATCTGTTCGCCAGTCAGCTTGACGAGATATTCCCCGTCCTCCTGGCTGAGGCCCTGCTGACCAACGTAATATTCCTTGATCCAGAGGTCCGGGTTGCGGTTCACCCATTCGGTGGCGCGCGCCCACAGCCCGACATATTCGGCGAGAGCTGCCGCTTTGGCGGGATCATCCAGAACCCATTGCGGCGCATAAAGATGGCTCGGATCATCCCGCAGGCCATGCTCCAGGAGGGTCGCGCCATCAGGTCCGTATTGGGTGATGTAGCGCCTGATGTAGACGCCGCCGAGCGGCGCGATGTCGACCTGCTTGCTCGCCAATGCCTTCGGATAGACATCGCTGGTGCTTGGCAGTTCCACCAGAGTGACGTCGCTGCTCTTCAAGCCTGCGGCATGGAGGGCACGCAGAACGAGTGTGCCCTGGGCCTGTCCCGGGCTGAAGGCGATGCGTTTGCCGCGGAAATCCGCCAGCGTCTTGACGGTCGCGCCCGGTGCGATGCCGAAGCGGTAGATGGGATTGGCAATCGGGTCACGGCGTTCGCGATAGGCGATGTTGCGAACGGGCAGATTGTTCCAGTTGGCGAAGATCGAGGGGATCTCGGCCACCGATCCGACATCGAGCGCATGGGCGCGGAAAGCTTCCGACGTCTGCGGCCCGCCGCTGATATTGGCCCATTTGACCTCGAAACTGAGCTCCTTGCCGAGGCCGGACACTTCGAGAGCTTTCTGGGTGACCGGATCGCCGATCGTCAGCACCGTGCCCGGCGGCACCTTGGGAAGGAGGGCAGCGTCTGCCTCGGCTGCCGCCGGACCGTGAATGGCACTGAGACCAAGCAGACTGAACAACGCAATTTTGAATGTCTTTGCCAATGTCATCTTTGCCAATGTCATCGTCGATCTTCCCGTTTCGGATTGCTGATTGCAGGAGCGATGCACGGTAAGATGGAATATAATCTACTAAATCGATAGACTATTTAGTTTAATGAAAGTGGCGCTGAGGAAAAATTGTCCTCAAAAGTCGGGCAACCGGAACGGTCGCATCCGGCGCCTTCGCAGGATGGTCGCGTTTGGCAGGCATGAAAAAAGCGCCTGGGACGTTCGTCCGCGGGCGCTTAAGCGTCTTAGCTCAACTGACGCCCTTTCAGGCGCCCGAACCGTCTGAACGTCCGGCTCGCCTGATGTCAGGCCTTATGCGGCGCGTATTCGTTGGCCGAGAATACGTGGTGATGCACCTTGCCCGTAAAGAGCTGCAGGAGTTCGCCGGTGACCTCTCGGCTCTGCGACCGCACGTCGGAGAGAAGTGCTGCCTTCACCGCATCCATATCGGGATAACGAATGGCGAGCGCCATGGCATAGATCGGGGCGCCTTCGTCGCGCTCCATCCCGTCCAGCACCCGGATTTCCTCGGCGCCCGGAAATTTCGTCCAGAGAGGAACGAGCCGCTGCCGCACGAATTCGCGGAATTCTTCTTCCCGACCGGAATGGATTTCGCCTTCAAACAAAGCATAACGAATGATCATAGGTTCTCTTTTCCAAAACTCGCCGGAGCTGGATCGATGGTGGTGTGTTGTCGGAATATCAGGGCGTATCGGTCGATACGCCCTGATTGGGAGGGTTATTTGCCCCAGATTTTCTTGTATTGATCGCGGTAGCCGTTGTCGGGATCGAAGCTGTTCTTCGGTCCACCGTCAAACTCGACGTTCTGGCTGGTCACCACATGCAGCGGCGACACATAGCCGGACCATGGAGCTTTCGCAAAGGCGCGGTTCAATTCGTCGACGAGCTGCCAGCCCTGGAGGTTGAGCGGYTCGGCCACCGTGACGGCCTGGAACTGCTTGGCGCGGATACGCTGATAGGCGCTCTCCGAACCGTCGCCGGCTGCGACGTTCACCGGTTTTCCGTCGCCTGCAATGCCGGCCGAGGCGAGCGAAGGTCCCATGAAGTCGTAATAAAGGTCGTTGATCGCCAGCGAATGCGTCCACTTCGCGCCATACTTCTGCAGAAGCGATGTGGTGAGCTGCGGCATGCGCTGAGAGGTTTCGGCGATCGGCGTGTCGACATATTCGAGCACCGTGCCGCCGAGATCCTCGATCTCCTTCTTCATGCGATCGGCCTTGGCAATCGCGATCGCATAGGTGGAGTCGGTAAAGATGATGACACCCGGCTTGCCGCCGGCATCGGCAAAGGCCCAATCCGCCGCGGACTTCGACACTTCCATCGCATCGGTGGTCACGTTTGCGAAGACACCGACTTCTGGAACCGGACCGACCGCCGAGGCGGCGTGCCAGGAAACCATCGGAATGCCGGCAGCCTTGGCCGCTTCCATCGCCGGCTTCTGTTCGACCGCGTCAAAGCCGTTGATGATGATGCCATCCGGCTTCAGCGCCATGGCCTGGCCGAACGCCGCCGTCCGCCCGCCGATCGAGCCGGCGCCGTCAAGCGCCTTCACCGTCCAGCCGAGCGCGCCTGCCGCTTCCTGAACGCCATTGACCACGCCGAGGATGCCACCATTCTTCATGTCGGCGGCCAGAATGACGATGTTCTTTCCAGTGGCGCCCTTCGGGCCGCTCGTCGGGCCATCCCAGGCGCTCACCTTGGAAGCATACTTTTCGACCACGGCCTTGGCGTCAGCCATTGAATCGGCCAATGCCGGCATGCTCAGCATAACGGCGACGGTTGCGACCGTTGCCTGCAATAATGTTCTGCGCTTCATGTTCACTCCTCCATTTTGTTTGTTCTGAAATGCCGGGATGAGCCGGCATCCTCATTTGGATGCGGGTGTGATCCTCCTCACAGCTCCGCGCTTGCGCTGGGCGTAACCTGCTATGCCGATGGCAATCAGCAGGGTCACGCCGTTGAACAGCGGTTCGACGAAGAACGACCCGCCGAATTGCTGAATTCCTGATATTCCGACCGCCAGGATGATGACGCCGATCAAGGTGCCCCAGACATTCACCCGCCCCGGCTTGATCGTCGTCGATCCGAGGAACGCGCCGACAAGCGCCGGCAGGAGATATTCGAGGCCGACGCTCGCCTGGCCGATCCGCAGCTTCGAGGCGAGAAGGACCCCGGTCAGAGCCGCAAGCAGCCCCGAGGTGACGAAGGCACCAATCACGAATTTGCGGACCGGAATGCCATTGAGTGCGGCCGCCTTCGGATTGGCGCCGATGGCGTAGAGATAGCGGCCGATCGGCAGGTATTCGAGCACGATCCACATGCAGATTGCGATCAGGAGCACGTAGAAGCCGGTGATCGGCAGGCCGAACAGCATGGTGCCGTTCAGCGCATAGAAACCATCAGGCAGGACGCCGACCACCTGCCGCCCGCCGGTGTGCCAGAGCGCAAGCGCGTATAGAACCGTTCCGGTGCCGAGCGTCGCGATGAAGCTGTCGATCTTCGCAACCTCGACCAGCAGACCGTTAATGCAGCCGGTAAGAACGCCGAGCGCCAGAACGATGACGACCGCGACCGGCCAGGGCAGGCCGTAGGCGGTCTGCAGGCTGATGGCAAGAATGTGCCAGAGCACGATGCCATAGCCGACGGTCAGATCGATGCGACCCGATGCCATCGGGATCATCGCAGCCAACGACAGAAGCGCAATGATGGCCTTGTCGGACACGATCGAGCGGACGTTCAACAGGGTCGGGAAGGTATCGGGCAGAAGGATCGAGAAGATGACGATCAGCCCGACGGTCAGGATCACCAGCCCGTAGACCGGGATCAGGCGTCCGATCTTCTGTCCTGTGGACAGACCTGCCATTTCGCTCTTGGTCGGCTCCAGGGCCGTGGATTCAATGGATTGCATGGCTGTTCTCCCGGTGGCTCAAGCGGCTTCCGATGCGGATGCGGCCGTGATGACCGCCTCCGTCGTCAGAGCGCTTCCAGTCAGTTCGCTGACGATTTTGCCGCGCGAGAAAACCAGCGCGCGGTGGCAGATATGGGCGATTTCCTCGAAGTCCGTCGACACCACGACAACCGCGAGGCCGGCCTCGAGCGCCTGGGTGATCAGACGGTAGATCTCCGCACGCGCCCCGATATCGACGCCGGCGGTCGGATCTTCTGCGACCAGCAGCTTGCGGCCGGTCGCCAGCCAGCGGCCGACGACGACTTTTTGCTGATTGCCGCCCGACAAGGCCTCCACCGGCAGATCCGGGTCGTTCGGCCGCAGGCCGACGGAATGACCGATCTTATGGGCAAGATCAGCTTCGCCGCGCGGCGACAGGAAGGACAAAAGCCCACGTCCGACGGCGCCCGGATTGAGGTAGGTATTTTCCCGAATGGAAAGTGAGAGCGCCACGGACTCCTCCGTCCGGTCACGGGCGATCAAGCCGATGCCCGACGCCATGGCCCGCCGCGGGCTGGAAAGGTCGGGGGCCTCGTCATGCAGCAGAACCGAGCCGTTGAAGGGCTCGCAACCGAACAGCGCGCGGCCGATCCGTTCCTGACCGGCGCCACGCAATCCAGCCAGGCCCAGAAGCTCGCCCTCGCGGATATCGAACGATATCGCGCCTGTGCCGGCGCAAACGAGATCACGAACCTTGACGATCGCCTTGCCGGGCGTAATCGCCGTCTTGGAAAAGAGGCTGTCGCCGCTGCGGCCGATGATCATCGTCACCAGCTCGTCGGGGGTGGTCTCGCTGACGGGCTTCTGTCCCACCATGCATCCGTCGCGCAGAACAGCGACCCGATCGGCAATCCGGAAAATCTCGTCCAGCCTGTGGGAGACGTAGATCATCCCGACGCCGCGATCCTTTAAGGGGCGGATTGCATTGAACAGCCGATCGACTTCATCGGCGGGAAGGCTCGCCGTCGGCTCGTCGAGCACCAGAACGTCGGCTTCGACGGCAAGCGCACGGGCAATGGCGACAAGCGACTTTTCGGTGCGCGACAGCGCCGAGACCCGCGTGGTGGGGTCAAAATCGCAGCCGACCAGTTTCAAGGCTTCCTTGGCGCGCGCCTGGGTCCTGTTCCAATCGATCAGGCCGCGACGCATCGAGAAGCCCTGTGACAGGCCCATGTTCTCGCCGACCGTCATCCACTCGATCAAACCGAGATCCTGGTGGATGAAGGCAACCTGTTGCCGTTCGTTCGGCTTCGGGGGACGATGATGGTAGCTCTGGCCGCGAAAAAGGATGTCGCCGCTATCGGGCTTGTAGATACCCGCAAGCGTCTTGATGAGCGTCGATTTGCCGGCGCCGTTTTCCCCCAGCAGCGCGAGGATTTCGCCCTCGCGCAGGTCGATCGAGACGTCCCGCAGCGCTTGCGTGCCGCCGAAGCTCTTGGTGATCGACTGGAACTCCAGCAGTCTCTTGGCTTCCACTGTGGCTCCTCCCAAAGCTGCGGTTGTCATTGATCATATGTTATCGATAACATTTATGGATGGTCAAGCGGAAAGATGACGATCTCGAATTTCTCGGAGAGATTGATGTCAGCCGGCCTGAAATCCGTCGAGAAGACGCATCATCTCGGCGGAGTCCTTCGGCCCGAGGCCGGCAGCGCAGATCAGGCGATGAATTTCGACCACCGAGCCGGTCATCGGCAATGGCGTCTTGGTCTTCAGCGCGAAGGCCTGAAGTGAATCCAGGTCCTTCAACATGTTGTCGATTCTGCCTGTCGGAGAGAAATCCCGGGCAGCGAATTTTGCCATGAATTCCTGCATTATCCGGTTATCAGCCCTGCCGCCGGCAAGGGCTGCCGGAATGGCGGCCGGATCGACGCCGCCGGCTTCAGCGAGCTTGACCGCTTCGGCGACGGCCTGAAACAGCACGGCGCAAAACAGCTGATTGATCAGCTTCGTGGTCTGCCCGGCGCCGGATGCACCCATCAGCGTGTAATTGGCGGCAAGATGCCGCATCACCACGCGCGCCCGTTCGAAATCCTCAGCGCTGCCGCCAGCCATGATCGTCAGGCGTCCGCTCAGCGCACCCGGCACGCCGCCGGAGAGCGGGCAATCCACCCATGCCATGCCGGTTTCCCGACGCAGCCGCATCGCCATGTCAGCCGTGTCGGCCGGGTCGATCGACGACATGTCGATCAACACCTTGTCGACATTTGCCGCCGCCGCAACACCCTTTTCGCCGAAGACGACGGCGCGGACGATGCTGGCGTGATTGAGGCTGAGCACACAAAACGCCGACCGTGAGACCGCTTCCTCCACGGAGCCGGCCGCGCGTGCGCCCTTGGCCTCCAAAGCCGCGACTTTTTCGGTATCCAGGTCGAAGACCGATACCTTATGCCCGGTTTCGATCAATCGGGTGACGATCGCCGTTCCCATGATGCCGGCACCGATGACGGCGACATCTGCTCTGTAGTCATCCTGCATGATAATCTCCTCCCTTGACGGCCATGCCGCTCAGTCCCTGACAAGCCAGCGCCACAATATCATCCAACGCATTATCGATCGCCACCGTCACCACACCAGCTTCACCGGTCGGCGGCTCCAGCGTCTGCAGCTGGCTGTCGAGCAGCGACGCCGGCATGAAATGGCCCTGGCGAGCCTGCATCCGCGACAGCAGCAGGTCGCGGGATCCTTCGAGGAAAACAAAGGCCAGGCGCCCGCCCGCGGCCTGTCTTAGCCTGTCGCGATAGCTTCTCTTCAGCGCCGAACAGGAAACCACCAATCCTTGCGACGTTTCTTGCGCGGTCCTTATTTCTTCGCCGATCCGGTCGAGCCAGGGCAGGCGGTCGTCGTCAGCAAGCGGTATGCCCTGCGCCATTTTCTCGACATTTTGAGCCGGGTGGAGTTGGTCGCCCTCCAGAAACAGCACGCCGTTTCGAGCGGCGAGATGTTCTCCAACCGAGGATTTGCCGCAGCCGCTGACGCCCATGACGACAATGGCCAGAGGCGATGCCTTTTGCTCGAAGCCCATGGTCTCGTCTCTATCAGAGGCAGGTCGTGATGCCGCCGTCGACATAAAGCGTGTGCCCGTTGATAAACGACGAGCCGCGGCCCGACAGGAAAACGGCGGCACCCACCAGCTCCTCGACATTGCCCCAGCGTCCGGCCGGCGTCCTCTTCTCGAGCCAGGACGAGAACTCGGGATTGTCGACGAGCGCCTGGTTGAGCGGCGTCTTGAAATAGCCCGGCGCAATAGCGTTGATCTGCAGACCGTATTTGGCCCAGTCGGCGCACATGCCGCGGGTCAGATTGCGCACCGCGCCCTTGGTCGCCGTGTAGGGAGCAATGCCGGGGCGCGCCAGTTCGCTTTGAACGGAGGCGATGTTGATGATCTTGCCCTGTCCGCGGGCGATCATGGGTTTGGCCGCTGCCTGGCCGACGTAGAATACGCTCGAAATATTGGTGGTCAGCAGCAGCTCCCATTTGTCCGCCGGAAAATCTTCCAGCGGCGTGCGAAACTGCATGCCGGCATTGTTGATCAGGATGTCGAGCGGCCCGATATCGGTTTCGATCGCGTCTATACCTTCTTTGGCAGCGTCCTTGCTGGTCACGTCGAAGATCGCCGCATGGGCAGACAGGCCTTGATCCTTGAGGCTCTCGACCGCACGTTTGACGCTTTCGGGCGTGCGGCCATTGATGATCACCTCGGCGCCATGCTGCGCCAGGCCTTCGGCCAGGGCATAGCCGATCCCCTGGCTCGAGCCGGTGATCAGGGCGCGCCGTCCGGTAAGATCAAACAAGTTCTTCATGCAAATCACTCCTCCGGTCTCTCCGCGGGCAACGGCTTCAACTGCCGCTGACGGTGAAACTCACTTGACATCCCTTTTCCGAATTATATGTTATCGATAACATAATCAACTGTCAAAATGCGGGATGGAAACGGAATGCCTGAGGTAGAAATCTTGATGGCCGGAGCTTATCCGGAATGGGACATGGTGGATCTGGAGGCGAACTACCGCATCCATCGCCTCTGGGAAGCGACAGACCGGCAGGAGCTGATCTCCAGGGTCGGCAAGGATATCCGCGCCATAGCGACCCGCGGCGAACTGGGAGCGTCCGCAGAACTGATGGCGCAATTGCCGAAACTGGAAATCGTCTCCTGTTACGGCGTCGGCACCGACGCAATCGACTTGTCCTATGCCCGCGCCAACGGCATTCGCGTCACGAATACCCCCGATGTGCTGACCGAAGATGTCGCCGATATCGCCATCGGACTGCTGCTTGCCACAGCAAGGCAGGTCCCTCAGGCCGATGTCCTCGTTCGCTCCGGCCAGTGGGGCAGTGTCGCCATGCCGCTGGTGACGCGCGTCTCGGGCAAGAAGGTGGGGATCGCCGGCATGGGCCGGATCGGCAAGGCAATCGCCAGAAGGGCTGCTGCGTTCGGCTGCGACATCTCCTATTTCGCTCGCCATGACCACACGGATGTTGCCTATACCTACGAGCCCGACCTTATCGCGCTTGCCGATTGGGCCGACTTTCTGATCGTCATCGTCCCCGGCGGGGAGGCGACCATGAAGATCATCAATGCTGAGGTGCTTAAAGCGCTCGGCCCTAACGGCATCTTGATCAACGTCTCCCGCGGGACGACCGTCGACGAAGAAGCGCTGATCGCAGCCCTTCGAGACCGCACCATCCAGGCTGCGGGCCTTGATGTCTTCCTGAACGAACCCAAGATCGATGCCCGTTTCCTGACGTTGCAAAACGTCGTGTTGCAGCCCCATCACGGCTCTGGCACTGTCGAGACCCGCAAGGCCATGGGCCAATTGGTCAGAGACAATCTCGCTGCGCATTTTGCAGGTAGCCCGCTTCCAACTCCCGTCGTGTGAGGGTCCCGATATGAAAGCCATCGTCATTCATGCCGCCAAGGATCTGAG
Organism: Rhizobium sp. 01N447_2; assembly: GCF_056399245.1. NCBI lineage: Bacteria > Pseudomonadati > Pseudomonadota > Alphaproteobacteria > Hyphomicrobiales > Rhizobiaceae > Rhizobium > Rhizobium sp. 01N447_2. The sequence goes on along the minus strand of NZ_JBFTQY010000017.1, from coordinate 120,541 downwards.
GATCGAAGAGCGCGAGCCGGAGGTTGCTGGCGCCGGGCAGGTGGAGATTGCCATCGAAGCCGGCGGCATCTGCGGTTCCGACCTGCACTATTACAACCACGGTGGGTTTGGCACCGTTCGCTTGCGCGAACCGATGATCCTCGGCCATGAGATCGCCGGAACGGTCAAGGCGCTGGGCTCCGGCGTCACCGACCTTGCCGTCGGAGACCGTGTTGCGGTTTCCCCGAGCCGGCCGTGCAACCATTGCCAATATTGCCTGAAAGGACAGCAAAACCACTGCCTCAACATGCGGTTTTACGGCAGCGCCATGCCGATGCCGCATATTCAGGGTGGCTTTCGCCAGCGGCTGGTGGCGGAGCGCTGGCAATGCCACAAGGTCGCAGACGGCATTTCCATTCACGAGGCCGCCTTTGCCGAACCCTTTGCCGTGACGCTGCATGCGGCAAGCCGCGCCGGCTCGCTGCTGGGCAAACGGGTGCTGGTCACCGGTTGCGGCCCCATTGGGATGTTGGCGATCGTCGCGGCGCGCGTTCTCGGCGCCCGTGAGATCGTCGCGACCGACGTGACCGACAGCGTTCTGGCAATCGCCCGCACCAGCGGCGCCGATAGAACGATCAACGTTGCCACCCATGCTGCCGACCTTGCGGCTTACAGCGCTGACAAGGGATATTTCGATGTCATGTTCGAAGCGTCGGGCAATGAGAAGGCGGTGCGCGCCGGCCTGGAGACGCTTAAGCCCCGCGCCATTCTCGTGCAGCTCGGCCTTGGCGGCGATGTCTCTATCCCGCAGAACATGATCGTTTCGAAGGAAATCGAGATGCGCGGGACATTCCGTTTTCACGAGGAATTTGCGCTCGCCGTCGAACTGATCAACGCGCGTCGCGTCGATCTGAAGCCGCTGTTGACAGGTGTTTTCGGGATCGAAGAGGCCGTTGCCGCCTTCGAGCTGGCGGGCGACCGCAGCAAGTCCATGAAAGTGCAGATCGCCTTCTGACCGACTGTATGATCCCTGCAGCCATTCAAAGTGTTGCATCGTCGCGCATCTGAAAAGACGCGCGGCGCTTTAATCTCAAGCGGTCGGCGCGCCGTTCCGGTCCGTGCTTTCGCGCAAGACAACCTTATAGCCTGTCAATGTGATCTCATCGCCGGTCGCCTCACCGGTATGGAGGGTATCCAGCAGGCGGGCGGCGGCCTGGCGACCGATGCCATAACAATCCACGTTGATGGTGGTAATGCGCGGATGACAGATGGACGAGATCTCATAATCGCCGAAACCGGCAACGGCGATGTCCCGCGGAACCTTCATTCCCCTGCGCGTGCATTCCATGATGGCGCCGAAGGCGGAAAGGTYGGAGACGCAGAGAACCACTTCCGTGTCCGGCCAGCGCTCCAGCAGGCTGACGATTGCCTGGCCGCCCTGTTCCATCGTGATGGGCGGCACGCCGAAGGAAATCATCCGTCCCGGTCCGAGGCCCAGTTCTTCGACAGTTTTCTGGAAACCGCTTCGCCGCTGGCTGCCGCGCGTATCGCGCGCCGTCGTTCCGCCGATATAGCCGAACTTCCGATACCCTTGACCGGCAAGCGTCCGCACCAGCAGGGACATCGCCTCACTGTTGGAAAAGCCGACGACCTGATTGATCGGATCTTCCGGAAGTTCCCAGGTCTCGACAACGGGAATGCCGGCTTTTACGAGCATCCGCCGCGCGCGCGCCGTGTGCGAACCACCGGTCAGGATGATGCCTTCGGGGCGGCGGCGCAGCATCGCCTCGATCAGCTCTTCCTCTTTCTCCGCCGAATAGTCGGTATAGCCGAGAAGGAGTTGAAGGCCGGTATTCTGCAGCGCATCGGTCATGCCGCGTGCGGTGTCGGAAAAATTCGAATTGTTGATCGAGGGCACCAGGGCGGCGATGAAGCCGCTCCGCCTTGACGAAAGACTGCCGGCAGACAGATCGAGCACATAACCGAGCGCGTCGACGGCTTCCATGATGCGCTTCCGGGTTTCCTCGGAAACGCTCGCATCCTGGCGAAAGGCACGTGAAACGGTCATGGCAGAGACGCCGACATATTTGGCGACCTCCGCCATCGTCAGCTTTTGCGCGTCTCCCGGCTTTAGACGCTTGTCTTTCGGCTCATCCTCGTTTTTCACTGGTCTCCGCTTTCAAACAAGCTTCCGAGTTGGGTGGTCTAAGACACGATAAAGTTATCGCTATCATCGTACAATCGATATTATTGCAGGAATGCACCATTCCAAAGTCCAAGAACCAGGATTCCTGGGGCTTTTTCGCAAAGGCCGGCCGATCGGCATCTGTACGAAGCCCTCAAAACGCGACAAGATGATATCGATAACAATTTGAAGGAAACGGAGGAGCATCATGTTCGGGCAAATTGACGGTACGAGGTTTGAGGTTCTCGACCCGCGTTTTGAAAGCTGCTTCGTCGGTCACGCCCGCGTCGAGCGGCTTTGGACGGGCGGCCGTTGGCTGGAGGGACCGGCCTGGTTTGCCGCCGGGCGCTATCTGGTTTTCTCGGATATCCCCAACAACCGCATGATGCGCTACGACGATACCAGCGGGCATACATCGGTATTCCGCTCGCCCAGCAACAATTCGAATGGCAACACGGTCGACGATCAGGGCCGGCTCATCACCTGCGAACATCTGACGCGCCGTGTCACGCGCACGGACTTCAACGGCAGGATCACCGTTCTGGCCGATCGAATTGCAGGCAAACGGCTCAATTCTCCAAACGACGTCACCGTCAAGTCCGATGGGACCATCTGGTTCACCGACCCGAGCTACGGCATCCTCCACGACTACGAGGGCGACTATGGCGAAGCGGAAATCGGCGGATGCCACGTCTACCGGCATGATCCGGCAACAGGCTCGACCGATCAGGTGACCTCCGATTTCGTCAAGCCGAATGGACTGGCTTTCTCCCCGGATGAGACGCTGCTCTACGTCGCCGACACCGGGGCAACGCATCTGCCCGGCGGTCCGCGTCACATCAGAAAGCTCGCGGTCTCGAATGAGGGAAGGTTGACCGATCTCGGCGTTTTCGCAGAATGTACCTCAGGCCTTTTCGATGGTTTTCGCGTCGACCGGAAAGGCCGGATATGGACGAGCGCCGGCGACGGTGTGCACGCCTATGATCCGGATGGCACTTTGATCGGCAAGATCCATATTCCCGAGGGCGTCTCCAACGTCGCTTTCGGCGGCGAGAAATTGAACCGTCTCTTCATCACTGCGAGCACGTCTCTCTACGCTGTTTATCTCACCGCCAACGGATCGAGACTGGGATGATCACTCAGCAGTGGCCGCCCTTTTGGGACGGCCTCTGCTGAGCGCGGTTTTGTGCCTCTTGCCTCATCGTTGACTGAGGCCGTCCGCCAGCCGGACGAGACCGAGGAAATCCGACCTGTAGCCGAAGGCATCCGCCCCTCGCGATGCCGCGGCGAGATCGGCGATCGCCTGATAGGAATAGGTGTCGACGGCCGCGACGTGGCTCAGTTTCTGGCCGAAGGCTGCGACGGCCACCGAGAAACGGACATCCTGCGGCGCGACGTCGAGGGTGGCGACCGCGTTGTTGTCGTCGACAGGCGTGGTGATGAGCGCGCTCTTGTCCTCTCCCGGCTTTTTGTAGCGCATCTTGACGAAGGCAAGTTCGCCGTGATGGGCGCTGTCAGCGGCCGCGGCCGGCGCCTTATCGGCAGCCCCATAGCGCAGGTCGTCATTCATCACTGCGGGGCTGCCTTTGGGCGTGATCTCGTAAATCGCCGTAACGCTGTGGCCGGAGCCGATATCACCGGCGTCGAYACGGTCATTGTTGAAATCCTCGCGGTTCAACGCCCGCGTCTCGTAGCCGATCAGCCGGTATTCGGCGATCCGTTCCGGGTTGAACTCGACCTGGAACTTGACGTCGCTCGCGATCGGAAACAGCGTCGATCCGGCCTCTTCGACCAGCGTCTTTTGCGCTTCCGCCAAGGTGTCGATATAGGCAGCACTGCCATTGCCGTTCTGGGCCAGCGTCTGCATCAGCGAATCGTTGAGATTGCCCCGCCCGAAGCCGAGAACGGTGAGGAAGATGCCGTCCTTGCGTCTTTCCTCGATGATGCGCTTCAAGTCCTCGTCGCTCGACGGGCCGACATTGAAGTCGCCGTCCGTCGCCAGCATCACCCGGTTGACGCCGTCCTTGACGAAGCCCTGCTTGGCAAGATCGTAGGCCGCCTCGATGCCTTCGGCGCCGCCGGTCGAGCCGCCGGGCTCCAACCTGTCGATCGCCGACAGGATCTTCGATTTCTCCGCCACGCGTGTCGGCGTCAACACCGTGCCGGCATTGCCGGCATAGGTGACGATCGAGACGGTATCGTCGGGTTTCAGCCTGTTGACCAGAAGCCGGAAGGCGCTCTTCAGCAGCGGCAGCTTGTCCGGCTCGTCCATCGAGCCCGACACGTCGATCAGGAAGACAAGATTGGCATGCGGCGTGGTCGCCGGCGCAATGTCATAGCCCTTGATCGCCACATGCATCAATTCCGTGTCGTGGTTCCACGGGGTCGGCATGACAGTCACCGTCGCCTTGAAAGGTTGATCGGCATTATCGGGACCCGGCCAGTCATAGGGGAAATAATTGATCATCTCCTCGACGCGGACCGATAGTGGATCGGGCATCGCCCCGCCTGTCAACGACCGGCGGACGAAGGCATAGGACGCGCTGTCGACATCGGCCGAGAAGGTCGAAACCGGCTCCGTCGCGACGCTCTTGATCGGATTAGCCGCTGCATTGGCAAACCGCTCGCGATTGGGATCGAGCTGCATCTGGACACGCCCTTCCGCAGGCGGAGCAGGCGAGGGGGCGATCGCGGCCATCGGTTCGGCCAATTGCTGTTGGGGGGCGACGCCGGGAGCGGCCGGTACAGAGCGTTTGGCCGCCCCTAGTGCCGCGGCAGAACCCTCCGGCTTGTTCGTGAGGGCGGCGTTGGCATCGAATTCGGATGTCTGCGACGAATCGGATTTCGCGAGGTCCGGTGCCTCCTTGTCCTGCAGCGCTTGCGCGACAGCAACAGATTGCTCAGCCAGGCTGTCGTTCCCGGTCGGTATTTGCGGCGCGACCGTAACCGGCTGACCGGCGGTTGCGGCCGGTTGTTTCGACGCCTCACTTTTCGTAAGGTTTCCGGCAATCTCAGTCTGGTCGACGATCGGCAATTGGTTGCGGGTCAGCTCGAAGGTGAAATAACCGGCGGCGGGAATGACGAGCAGCGTCGCAAGGGCTGAACCAGCGAGGAATTTCTTGTTCATGACAGGGCTCCATATCCAGTGGATGATGGAGCTTTGACGCCAGCCTTTCGCATTTCCTTGGGCTGCCGGCGCATTATTTTCTGCGGTGTCGAAGGCCTGCATCGCGGCAGCAAGCGCACGCGCACGCGCCTCCGGCGTCGCTGCCGGCGGTGTCAGGCGGGAGAGCTTTTCGAGTTCCTTGTCCACGGTCATACCTCTTCCTTGCCGAGCACGGTCTTCAGCCTTTTGCGCGCCTCATGGACCTGCCAGGACACGGTCGCCTCCGAGCAGCCCATGATATCGGCAGCAGCCGAATGGCTGAGACCTTCGCCGTAAACGAGCAGCACGGCGTCGCATTGCCTTTCCGGCAAGGCGCGCACGGCTGCCCATAATTCGCTCGATAGCTCGTCGTCATTTCCCGCCGGCGCATCGGGCTGCGGTTCGGCGGCGTAGGCGCGAAATGTGTGCTCCTCTCGTGCAAGCTTGCGTCTATGGTCGCGGGCGGCRTTGAGTGTCAGAGTATAGAGCCATGTCCTGAAGCGGCTGGCGCCGCGAAAGCTGCGGATGGCCGCGCCGAGCTTGACGCAGACCTCCTGGGCGATGTCGTCGGCATCCGTGGAACTGCCCGACCAGCGCCATGCCGTCGCATGGACGAAATCATAATGGCGCGACACCAGCTGCCCGAAGGCCTCCCGGTCACCGCCCTGCGCTCGTTCGATGAGCTCCGCGTCCAATTCCGCACCTACCCCATGCTACCAAGCAAGATGCTATTTCGAGATTGAGACGTTTCTCGGATGGCTTTCCTTTGGTTGATGGCAAAAAAATTATCGGAAATTTTGAGTGGGGCGACATTCATGGGTCGCGGCCAGACAGATCGTCCCCGTCACAAAGGCGCATGATGAGGACAGAGTCGGCCGAGGACGTGACCTACATCGTCCCAAATCGCGAAAGGACCTCCATGTCCGCTCAACCGCCTGTCCCCACCGAAAGGGGCATCCTGCAGTTTTTGGCGATTTGCGATGCCTTCTATCCGCCAGACGCCGTTCAAGCGTCGATCGAGCAGCAGCGAGATTGGTACGACGCTCTTTGTGCGCGCTTTGACCGCCCGCTGCCCCCGGAGATGATCTTTGCGGACGGCATGCTCCAGCGCATCCCGATCCGGCGTTACCGTCCGCGCAAAATCAGCACGCGGACCATTCTGCTCTACCTTCACGGCGGCGGCTTCGTTGTCGGTTCGCTCGAGAGCCATCATGCCATCTGCGCCGAGATTGCCGACTTTGCCGGTGCGGAACTCGTTTCGGTCGATTACCGGCTGGCCCCTGAATATCGCTGGCCGGCGCAGACGGATGACGGCTTTACCGTGTTGAAGCATCTGCTTTCCGCCAACAGCAAGGTCGTGCTGATCGGCGACAGCGCCGGGGCCAATCTGGCGGCGGGCCTCGCCTTGCGGGCGCGCGACGAGGGCCTGTCCGGCGTTGTCGGCCAGGTCCTGATCTATCCGGCGCTCGGCGGCGACCTTGCTGCAGGCTCCTATGTCGAAATGGCGGCGGCGCCGGGATTGACGACGGCGGATGTCGCCTATTACCGCCAGATCCTGCAGTCACCGGCAGGCAATGAGATCGCCGAGCCGCTGCAGGCAGCTTCGCTTGCCGGGCTGCCGCCGGCCTTCATCACGGTCGCGCATTTCGATCCGCTCCGGGACGACGGCCGGCACTATGCCGCCCGGCTCACCGCGGAGGGCGTCGAAGTCTGGTTCCGGGAGGAGCCGCAGATGGTGCATGCCTGGCTGCGCGCCCGCCACATGAGCGATGGCGCACGCGACGGCTTCCGCGCCGTCTGCGAGGCCACAAGGCGTTTTGCGGCGGCCTGATGGTCACATCAGGTCGCGCGCGATCCGCTTTTCCGCAAAGACCTTTTCGAAGACCTGAACATCGTCCTCGAAGGCGGTGACGACAGCGCTGATAACCCAGTCGGTCCGGGTGCAGGCAATCCGTGCGGTCGCGACCGTTCGCACGAACCAGCCGGGGCGGCGCATGTCGCAGGTCCAGGTCGACGTCCCGGTCATCGACAGCGGATTGTCGGGTGAAATCGACCAGACTTCCTCCCGCAATTGCCGGGTCGAGAGACCTGTCTCAGGGTGTTCGGCGAGCCCGGTATCCTCGTGGATGTGATAGTTCGTTCGGTTGGCCGAGAGGTCGCGGACGACCTGCCGCTTGGTCGCGGCGCCCGCATGCTCGATGTATTTCGGCAGCGGATCGGGATTGGCCGGTTCCTTGATGTCTATCCGCTGGTGCTCGCCGAGCATCGGCAGCCCGAGGCCGAGTGCGGCGATATCGACCTCGATGCCCTCGTCATCAGGCGGCGGCAGGATCATCGGCCAATAGGCGGTGGAAAGCGAAAGGCGGATGCGATGCCCCTTACGGAAGCGATAACCGCAGGCATCGAGCACCAGCCKGATCGACACCCTCTCGCCTGGCATCAGCGGCTTGGGATCTGCATTGCCGTCCCGGTGGGTAAGATTGACGACGCCGAAGGCGACACGCGTTGCCGTGCCGTCCGGATGGACATCGACGAGCCGGGCACAGAGATTCCCGCCCGCCGCCCGAGACCGCAGCGCAAGCGTCAGCACGGGCCGGCCGAGATAATCGTAATCGCCAGCAAGCGGCATCGTATCGAAGACCAGCGAGCCGGCATCGTCCAAGCGCTGATCGACCGCCATTTCGGCGTCGGGCTTCAGCGTGAAATATTCACCGGATGCCGTCCCGGTATCGAGCGGAGAGCGGAGATAGACGGGATGCTCTGGCGCATGCGGGATCGGCATGCCTTCCGTCAGCTTGCCGAATTGCTCGACATAGAAGCACTGCATCTGCGGCATCGACCAGACGTCCTTGGYGACCCAAAAACCCGGATCGCTGTCACGTCGCGGGGCAGGGCGGATGGCATCGAGAATATAGGCGCGGGCCTGCGGCAAGCTGTCGATCCCATTATCCTCGCCCCGCAGCCATCTGTTCCACCAGGCGATCGCTTCGCCATGGAAATCGGTGCGCGGCTTCGGCCAGGCAAAGTGCGGATATTTGTGGACCCAGGGGCCGATCAGCGCCTTGGCTTTTTTGCCCAGGCCTTCAACTGCCATCAGCGGCGTATTGCGGTAGCCGTCCGCCCAGCCGGCGATCACCAGCGTCGGGATCTGCACGCTCGAAAAATCCTCTGAGATCGAGCCGTGACGCCAGAAATCGTCGCGCCGCTGATGGGCCAGCCACTCCTCCATGAAGAAGGGTTCGCCCGCCAGACGTTCCAGCCACATTTCCTTCCAGCGCTCGCCGACAAGCGCCGGGTCGGGCGGCCGCGACTGGTAGCCGAGCATCGTTGCCGCCCATGAGAGCTGGGCGGAGAGATGGCAGCCGTTCTTGTAGTGAATGTCGTCATTGTAGCGGTCGACGGTCGAGGCGATCGAGATGACGGCCTTCAGCGCGGGCGGGCGCAATGCTGCGACCTGCAGGCTGTTGAAGCCGCCCCAGGAGATGCCCATCATGCCGATCGAGCCGTTCGACCATGGCTGCGCGGCAATCCAGGCGATCAGCTCGCAGGCATTGGCAAGCTCGCATTCGGTATATTCGCCGTCGATGACGCCGCCGGATTCTCCGGATCCGCGGATGTCGACGCGCACGCCGGCAATGCCTGCGGCCGCGAATACCGGGTAGGTCGACTCATCCCTGAGGCTGGTTCCATCCCGCTTGCGATAGGGCAGGAATTCGAAGACGGCGGGAACGGGATCTTTCTCCGCACCATCCGGCATCCAGATGCGCGCGGCAAGCCGCGTCCCATCCTTCAGTATAATCCATTCATTCTCGATGGTGGTGAAGCCGCGCGAGGTCATGCTCATTCCTTGATGCATATTCCATGAGACGAGGGTTCGGCCCTCGTCATGTCAGTTACCGGCGCTCTCCATGCGCCGCGTGGCAAGCACCCGTTCCAGCCAGCCGATTTCCATTTCCGGCACGGATTTCAATAGCAGATCGGTGTAGTCGTCAAAGGGCGGCGACAGCGCCTTTGATTTCGGTCCGAACCGCACCAGCTTGCCACGATGCATCACCGCCACGCTGTCGGCAATCGCCCGGACGATGGCGATGTCGTGCGTGATGAAGACATAGGACAGCTGTTCTTCCTCCTGCAGGCGCAGCAGCAGCTTGAGGATACCCTCCGCCACCAGCGGGTCGAGCGCCGAGGTCGGCTCGTCGCAGAGGATGAGTTCGGGCTTGGCGGCAAGCGCTCTTGCGATCGCCACCCGCTGCTTCTGGCCGCCGGAAAGTTCGGCCGGGTAGCGATCGACGAAGCCCTTGCCCATCTCGATCTGGTCGAGCAACTCCTTCACCCTTGCCGTCTTCTCAGCACCCCTCAGGCCATAATAGAAGGTGAGCGGCCGGCCGATGATGTCGCGGACCGTCTGGCGCGGGTTCATCGCCGTATCGGCCATCTGATAGATCAGCTGGATGCGCCTCAGATCGTCGTTCGGCCGGCTCTTGAGACCCGGCATCAGCGGTCTGCCGTCAAAGACGACGCGCCCGCTGCTCGGCGGCAAGAGGCCGGTAATGACGCGCGCTAGCGTCGATTTGCCCGAACCGGATTCACCGACGACCGCAAGCGTCTGCCCCTTCGGCACGTGCAGCGTGACATCGTGCAGCACCTTGAAACCGTTGGAATATTCGGCACTGACATTTTCCACCTTGAGAAGTGCTGCAGACTGGTCGGCGGCTTCCTCGCGATAGGCCTGCCTGACATTGACGAGGGCGCGGGTATAGTCCTCCCGCGGCGCCTCGATGATCTGCTGGACACTGCCATATTCGACCTGCTTGCCATAACGCAGGACCATGATGTCGTCCGAGATCTGGGCGACGACGGCAAGGTCGTGGGTGATATAGAGGGCGGCCGTGTGCGTTTCCTCGATGGCATGTTTGATCGCCGCCAGCACGTCGATCTGCGTGGTGACGTCGAGCGCCGTTGTCGGCTCGTCGAAAACGATGAGTTCGGGGTTGGAGCAGAGCGCCATCGCCGTCATCGCCCGCTGCAGCTGGCCGCCGGAGACCTGGTGGGGAAAACGCTCGCCGAAGGTTTCGGGATTGGGCAGGCCGAGAACCCCGAACAGATAAAGCGCTCGCGCACGCGCCTTGTCCTTGGTCATCAATCCATGTTTGACCGAAGCTTCGATCACCTGATCGCCGAGCCGATGCGCCGGATTGAAGGCAGCGGCTGCCGACTGCGCGACATAGCAGACCCGCGCGCCGCGGATCTGGCGGATGCCGTTCTTGCCGAGCGCGAGGATATTGTCGCCGTCGAGCAAGACCTCGCCGCCGGTGATTTCGGCGCCGCCCCGGCCATAGGCGAGTGCGGAGAGACCGATCGTCGATTTGCCGGCGCCCGATTCCCCGATCAGGCCGAGGACCTTGCCCTTCTTGAGGTCGAAGGAAACGCCGTCGACGATCGTCACCCGCTTCGGCGGTTCGCCCGGCGGATAGCTGGTTGCTTCGATCTTCAGATTGCGAACGGAAAGAAGCTCAGGCATCGCCGCGCCCTCCCTTGAGGCTGGATGTGCGTTTCAGAAGCCAGTCGACGACGAGGTTGACGCAGACGGCCAGCACGGCAATCGCCGTGCCCGGCACCAGCGCTGCCGAGATGCCGAAGATGATGCCGTCCTTGTTGTCCTTGACCATGCCGCCCCAATCGGCCGCCGGCGGCTGAATGCCGAGGCCGAGGAAGGAGAGCGTCGACAGGAACAGGATCGAGAAGGCGAAGCGCAGCCCGAACTCTGCCAGCAGCGGCGACAGCGTGTTCGGCAGGATCTCGCGGAAGATGATCCAGAGCTTGCCTTCGCCGCGCAGCGTCGCCGCCTCGACGAATTCCATCACGGCGACATCAAGAGCCACCGCACGGCCGAGACGATAGACGCGAGTGGAGTCGAGGATCGCCATGACAAGGATCAGCACGACGATGTTTTGCGGCAGCACCGCAAGAACGACGAGCGCGAAGATCAGCGTCGGGATCGACATCATCAGATCATTGAAGCGTGAGAGGACCGTGTCGATAACGCCGCGCGAGACAGCGGCGGTGAAGCTGAGGATGATGCCGAGCGAGAAGGAGATGATGGTGGCCGCGGATGCGACCGTCAGCGTCGTGCGCGCGCCGTAGATCAGGCGCGAGAAGATATCGCGACCGAGATTGTCGAGACCGAAGATATATTGATTATCCGGCAGCTGCCAGACGTCGCCGACGACCTGCGTCTCGCCATAGGGGGCGAGCCAGGGTGCGAAGATTGCGAAGATGAAGGCGATGGCGATACCGGCCATGCATATTGCCCCATGCCGGGATAGACAAAGACCACTTCGACAACGACGACGCCGACCACGAGATAGGCAAGGTTCAGCGCGATGACATTGATGATCGGCGCCAGCGCATTGGGTGCGGCATGCTTGACGATCGCGCGGAAGGCGCTGAGGCCCTTCAGCTCTGCGGTCTCCATGTAAGCGGAGGACATGACGGAGAGGATTGCCGCCCGCGTCATGCGCATCATATGCGCGAGGACGACGAGCACGAGGGTCGCCGTCGGCAGTGCGATCGCCTTCAACCGCTCGACCAAACTCATGCTGTCATAGACGGTCGCCGGAAAGGTCGCCATGCCAAGGTTCACGGCGAAGAAGAGGATCAGGAGGTAGCCGATGAAGAATTCCGGCAGCGAGATCGCCGCAAGCGAAATCACGTTGATGATCTTATCCGGCAGGCGGTTACGGAAATGCACCGACAGCATGCCGAGGCCGACCGCGAGCGGCACGGATATCACCGCTGCGAAACCCGCCAGGAACAGCGAATTGCCGAGGCGCTTGCCGATCTGTTCGCTCACCGAATTCTTGCTGGCCCAGGACGTGCCGAAGTCACCCTGGACGGCGTTGCCGAGCCACTCGACGTAGCGCGTGGTGATCGGGCGGTTCAGTCCGAGATCCTGGCGAATATTGGCGACGGCCTGCGGCGTCGCCGACTGGCCGAGATAGGTGGTGGCAAAATCGCCGGGCAAAGCTTCCAGGCCGCCGAAGATCAGGATGGAGACGGCAAAAAGCAGGACGAGGCTGAGCACGAAGCGCTCGAGGATGAGGGCAAGCAGCGGAAAACGCTGCCGGAACCTGAGGCCGGGCAAGATGCTTGGGGCAGGATTGGTCATGGCGAGGACCTCGCGCTAAAACGTCGGGAGGACCGCGGGTTTTCATCCCACGGTCCCGGCTTCGTTAGAGATCGGAGGGGCATACGCCCCTTGCCATCAGGCGTCCAGCCAGACGCGGGTCGCGACGTAGCCGTTCGACATGTCGTTGCCGATGTCGTGGACATAACCCTTCACCTGCTTGGTGGAGGCGTTCACGAAGTCGTTGAACATCGGCAGGATCACCCCACCCTCGTCGCGCACCGTCATCGCCATGGTGCGATACATGTCCTTGCGCTTGGCTTCATCAAGCTCGGAGCGGGCTTGCAGCAGCAGCTTGTCGAAGTCAGGGCGCTTGAACTTGGTGTCGTTCCAGTCCGCCGTCGAGAGATAGGCTGTGGAATACATCTGGTCCTGCGTCGGGCGACCACCCCAGTAGGAGGTCGAGAAGGGCTGGACGTTCCAGACGTTGGTCCAGTAGCCGTCGCCCGGTTCGCGCTTGACCTCGATCTCGATCCCGGCCTTCTTGCAGCTTTCCTGATAGAGGACGGCCGCATCGACGGCGCCGGGGAAGGCGACTTCGGAAGTGCGCAGGAGGACCGAGCCGCTATGGCCCGATTTCTTGAAGTGGAAGGCAGCCTTGTCGGGATCGTAGGTGCGCTGCTCGATGCCTTCGGGAAACAGTGCATAGGTGTTGTTGATCGGGAAATCGTTGCCGACCTTGCCGTAGCCGCCCAGGATCTTCTGCACCATGGTCTCGCGGTCCATGGCGTATTTGAGGGCCAGGCGCAGGTCGTTATTGTCGAACGGCGCCTTGTCGCAGTGCATGATGAAGACATAGTGGCCGCGACCGGCAGTCGAGAGAATCTCGACGTTCGGGGCACGCTTCAAGAGGCTGACGGTCTTCGGGTCGACGCGGTTGATGTAGTGCACCTGGCCGGACGAAAGTGCGGCGATGCGGGCGGTCGCATCGTTCATGCCGATGATTTCGATCGAATCGACATAACCTCGGTCGGTGCGCCAGTCGTCCTTGTTCCTTTCAAAGGTGGCGCGGACGCCGGGCTCGAAGCTCGTCATCTTGTAGGGGCCGGTGCCGATCGACGCCAGCGGATCATCGACGCCGCCGTTCGGCTGGATGACCAGATGGTAGTCCGACAGCAGCAGCGGCATGTCGGCATTGCCTTCGCTGAGCGTCAAGACGAGATTGCCGCCGTCGGCCTTGATCTCCTTGATCGAGCCGAGAACACCGAGCGCGCCGGATTCCGACTTCGCATCGGTATGACGCTTCAGCGTCGCAACAACGTCGTCGATCGTCAGTTCCTTGCCATTGTGGAACTTGACGCCCTTGCGGATCTTGAAGGTCCAGGTCGCCGCGTCCTTTGACGGCTCCCAGGATTCGGCGAGCGCCGGCACGGCAGCACCCGTCAGCGGATCGGACTCGACCAGCATGTCCCCCCAGCAGCGGCCGATGCAGAACATCACCTGCGACAGGAATTTTGCCGGATCGTTGGAATCGGTGGCTGCACCACCTTCGAGGCCGAGCTTCAGGTGGCCGCCGCGCTTCGGTTCGGCGGCTTGCGCACTTTCGGTAAAGAGCTTGTCGGCGACGGCAAGTGTGATGCCCGCCGCCATGGCGCGTCCCATGAATTCGCGGCGGCTGAGCCCGCCGGCGGTGACGCGGCTTGTGAGATATTTCGTATAGTCGTTCATTCCCCAGTTCCTTCTTTATGGTGCGTTGACAGAACTTCCGGGCAGGTCCGCAGGCGGTTTCCTCTCCACCTCCGGTGCCCGCATCATGCGGGAAAACAGTGCGGTTGCTGCCGCCTGGTTATTTTCCTTTCCAAATGGGGCTTCGCTTCTCGGCGAAGGCCCGTGCGCCTTCCAATTGGTCCTCGCTCGAATAGAGCCTGTCGACCGTCGCAAACTGCCGCTTGGTGACCTTGTTCATGGCAGTCTGGAACGTCGAACCCTCCGCTTCGCGCACGATTTCCTTGATGGCCGCATAGACGAGCGGCGGCCCGCTCTCGAGCAGCCGGGCAAGCTCCCATGCTCTCTCCATCAGCCGCTCGGCCGGCAGGACCTCGTTGACGAAACCCCAGCGATGCGCCTCGTGAACGTCGAGCCAGCGCCCGGTCAAAAGCATGTCCATGGCGATGTGGTAGGGGATGCGTTTCGGCAACTTGATGGAAGCCGCATCGGCAACCGTTCCCGAGCGGATTTCCGGCAGGGCAAAGGTCGCATGTTCGGCGGCGAGGATCAGGTCGGTCGACAGCGCGATCTCCAGACCGCCGCCGCAACAGATACCGTTGATCGCTGAGATGACCGGCTTGTTGAGGTCGCGCAGTTCCTGCAGCCCACCGAAGCCGCCGACGCCGTAATCTCCGTCGACCGCATCGCCTGATGCGGCCGCCTTGAGATCCCAGCCGGCACAGAAAAATTTCTCGCCGGCGCCCGAGACGATGGCGACACGCAATGCCGGATCGTCGCGGAAATCTCGGAAAATCAACCCCAGGGCACGGCTGGTCGCAAGGTCGATGGCATTCGCCTTCGGCCGGTCGATGACGACTTCGAGTACTCCGCCGTCATGTCGTGTGCGAATGTGGTCGCTCAACCTATGCTACCTCCTCCGCCGTATCAGAGCATCGACTGCGGCAACGCCAAGCCCTTCGGGAAGGACCATCAACGGATTAATGTCCAGTTCCTCCAGGCATGCCGCGTTCCTTACGACATAATCTGCCGCTGCTGAGACAGCATCGACAGCGGCTTCGAGGTCGCCTTTTGGCCGCCCGCGATAGCCATAGATCAGTTTTGCGAGCTTGAGACGCGAAATCGCTGCGTGAATGTCAGTTTTCGTCGCCGGAAGGGGCAGGATGATGGAATCTTCAAGCAATTCAACGAAGATTCCGCCGGCTCCAAGCGTGAGCGACAATCCGAAGACAGGGTCGCGGATGGCGCCGACAATGAGCTCGGCAACCGGCGGATCAACCATTTTCTCGACGAGATAACCGGCATTCGGCGGCATTGCCGCCGCCGCATTCGACACCGCCTGAGTATCCTTTAGGTTGAGTGCGACGGCTCCGGCCTCGGTCTTGTGTGCGATGCCGAGCGCTTTCAGCACGACGGGAAAGCCGAGCCGCTCAGCCTGCTCGGCCGCTTGATCGGGAGAGGAGGCCAACCGCCCTCGCGGAATCGGAAGGCCGAAGGCGGCAAGCTCAGCCTTCGCATCGGCTTCCGTCAACGTCTCGATCTCGCCATCCATAAAAGACACATCGAGCAGCGCCAGGGGAGGCGGGCGATCCCACGCCTGGCCGATGCCGGCGGCAACTTCCGCTGCCGTGATGGTCTCGTCGATACCGCAGAAGGCAATGATGCCATTTGCCATCAGCCGATCGGCGATGGGCTCCGGCATGTTTTCCGGAAGGGTTGCCAGAAGGCCGGCCAGCGCACCGGTTGCTGCAGCGGCCGTCATGACCGCGTCTGCCGTCATCGCCCATTCGGACGCATCGCAGCGGTCACCGCGGGGGAAGTCGAGGACGACGAGATTGAGGGCATAGCCGCCCTCGAACATGGCGCTGAAGGCTTCGGTCTGGCGTGCAAGATCACCCCACACGAATGTGTGGTAATCGAGCGGATTGGACAGCGTCACCATCTCGCCGAGGACCCGCCGCAGACGGGGTAACTGTTGTGGCTGCAGCGCCGGGAATTCCACGTTGCGACCGACGGCGGCATCCGCCATTAGCGAAGCCTCCCCACCGGAACAGCTCATCGACGAGATCGAATGGCTTGCGAGCGGGCCGGCGACATGCAGCAGCTTCAAGGTTTCGAGCAGCGCCGGCAAGGTCTGGACACGGCCAAGGCCGAGGCGGGCGAGCACGGCGTCTGCGACGGCATCGCTGCCGGCGAGCGAGGCGGTATGCGAAACCGCCGCGCGTTTTGCCTGCTCGGATCTGCCGACCTTCAGCACGACGACGGGCTTCCTCGACCGCCGGGCCATGGCGGCCAGGCGTTCGAGTGCAGAGAGATCGCCGAAGCCTTCGACATGAAGGCCGACCGCCGTGACGCGCGGGTCGTCGATCAGTGCGCAGGCGACATCGGCAAGCGATGTCTGCGCCTGGTTGCCCGCGGTGACGACATAGGCGATCGGCACGCCGCGGGTCTGCATGGTCAGGTTGATAGCGATATTGGAGGACTGCGTAAGGATCGCGACGCCACGTTCGATACGCTGCATGCCATGCTGATCGGGCCAGAGCAGCGCGCCATCGAGACCGTTGATCAGCCCGTAGCAGTTCGGCCCGAGGATCGGCATGTCGCCGGCTGCGTCCAGCAAGGCCTGCTGCAGCTCGGCGCCGTCGCTGAGTTCCGCCGTCGCCTCGCTGAAACCCGACGCGTAACAGACCGCCCCGCCGGCACCGGCCTCAGAAAGGCTGCGGACGATCTCGACGGTTAGCGTCCTGTTGACGCCGACGAAGGCGGCATCCGGCGCCGAAGGCAGGTCGGATACGGAGCGATAACAGGACCGCCCGAGCACCTCGTCGAGTTTGGGATGGACGGGCCAGATCTCGCCGGCAAAGCCCATGTGGTCGCACTGCTCGATCACCCTACGCGCCTCACGGCCGCCGAAGACGGCGATCGTTTGCGGTCTGAGCAGGCGGTCGAGCGGGCGAGGCATCATCGGCTCACGCTCCCAGCGGTCGAAGCAGATCGCGGCTGATGATATGCCGCTGGATTTCGGAGGTGCCGTCCCAGATGCGTTCGACGCGCGCATCGCGCCAGAAGCGGGCGAGCGGCAGGTCGTCCATCAGTCCCATGCCGCCGAAGATCTGGATCGCCTCGTCCGTCACGCGGGCGAGCATTTCGGAGGAATAGAGCTTGGCCGAGGCGATCTGCCGGTCTGCGGGGCGGCCGGCATCGACCTGCCAGGCGGCGGCAAGGGTCAGCCAGTCGGCCGCGTCGATCTCGGTAATCATGTCGGCGAGCTTGAACGACACGCCCTGATTGGCGCCGATCGGCTTGCCGAACTGCTTGCGTTCGGCGGCATAGGGCAAAGCCAGGTCGAAGACGCGCCGCGCCCGGCCGACGCAGGTGGCGGCCACCGTCAGCCGCGTGCCGTAGAGCCATTGATTGGCGATATCGAATCCGCGATGCACCTCGCCCAGCACTTGGGCTTCGGGAATCCGGCAATCGGTGAAGTTGAGCGTTGAGTTGTGGTAGCCGCGATGCGAAACGGAATCATAGCCCTTGAGGATCTCGAAGCCCGGCGTGCCACGATCCACCAGGAAGGCGGTGATCTTCTTCTTGATACCTTTCGGTGTTTCCTCCTCGCCCGTTGCTGCAAAGACGATGACGAAATCGGCGACATCGGCATGGGAGATGAAGTGTTTCGTACCGTTGAGGACGAAGTCGCCACCGTCGCGGCGGGCGGCGCATTTCATGCCGCGCATATCCGAACCGGCGTCCGGCTCGGTGATGGCAAGCGCGTCGATCTTCTCGCCGCGCACTGCGGGCAGGAGGTAGCGCTCTCGCTGCTCGCCCTCGCAGGCCATCAGGATGCCGGAGGGCCGGCCGAAGAAAACCGTCAGCCCGAGGGAGCCGCGCCCGAGCTCCCGCTCGACCAGCGTGAAGGTGACATGGTCGAGACCGGCGCCGCCGACTTCTTCCGGGAAATTGCAGGCGTAAAAGCCAAGATCGATGCATTTGCGACGGATCTCGTCTCCGAGCTCCGGCGGCACGATGCCGCTGCGCTCGACCTCGTTTTCGTGCGGATAGATTTCGGTTTCGACGAAGGCGCGGACCGTCTCGACGATCATTTCCTGTTCTTCGCTCAGTCCGAAATTCATGCCGATCCTCCTACCGTTTCTGGCCGACGTAACGGCCGACGCCTTCAGGCGCGACCAAATTCGCATGCGCTTCGGCGATCGCCTTGACCTTGTCGAGAATGACGGCCGGCGCGGGAGTGGCCTTACCGGCCTTGCTGTCGACATGCAGCAACATGTGCTCTGCGGTGGCAATGGCCTCGCCCGTCGCCGTATCGTGAAGCGTGTGGAAGACGTGCAGCCGCTTGTCGTCGACGGAGAGGATCCGGCAGGTCGAATGAATCGCCTGCCCGAGCTTCGCCTCGCCGAGATGGCGGATGTGGGTTTCCACCGTGTAGTAGCTGTGTCCCGCCTCGACATAGGCGACGTCGACGCCGACGAGGCGCAGCAGCGCGTCCGAGGTATCGCCGAAAACCTGCAGGTAGCGGTGTTCGGTCATATGGCCGTTATAGTCGACCCAGGCAGGGCTGACTTTCGTCTCGACGAGCCTCAGCGGCTTCGACGGGTCGAAAGACGTCGTCGTCCCGCCGCCTTGTGCCCAGAGCGATTGCTCGAAGTCCTTCAGCAGCTTGCCGGCGCCCCAGCCCTTGCCGCCATCGCCGCCCTTGAGGGCCTGCAGGATGCCGACGAGGTTTTCATCGCGGATGCGTTCGAGTTCGCGGATCGACAGGTCGGCCGCCTGTTCGTCGGATTGCTGGCCGATCTTTTCGATCAGCGCATCGTCGAGATCGACGACATCGGTGAGCTTGGTCCAGGGCCAGGCAAGGCAGGGGCCGAACTGGGCGAGGAAGTGGCGCATGCCGGCCTCGCCGCCGGCGATGCGGTAGGTCTGGAACAGGCCCATCTGCGCCCATCGCAGGCCGAAAGAGTAGCGGATGACGTCATCAAGCGTCTCGACGGTGCAGATATCGTCGTGGATCAGCCACAGGGCCTCGCGCCAGAGCGCTTCGAGCAGCCGGTCGCCGACGAAAGCCTCGATCTCCTTGGCGATGTGGACGCCCTTCATGCCGATCGGCGGCAAGCGTTCCATCGCTGCCTTGATGGTCGCAGCCGAGGTCTTCTCGCCGCCGACGATTTCGACGAGCGGCAGCAGATAGACGGGATTATAGGGATGGGCGACGAAGAGGCGCGCGGGATGCTTCATGTCGCGCTGCAGATCGGTCGGCAGCAGACCTGACGTCGAAGAGCCGATCAGGGCGTCCGGCCGTGCCACGGCGTCGATCTCGTTCAGCACGCCACGCTTGAGGTCGAGCCTTTCCGGCACGCTTTCCTGAATCCAGTCGGCGCCGGCGACAGCCTCTTCCAGCGTCTCGCAGAAGGTGAGCCTGCCGCGCGGCGGCAGGGGTGCGCCGGTCAGCATGGCATAGGCTTTTTCGGCATTGGCGATGACTTCGCCGACGATGCGGCTCGCCTCCGGATGCGGGTCGAACACATCGACGTCGATCCCGGCCAGCAGGAAACGCGCGATCCATCCGCCGCCGATGACGCCGCCGCCGATGCATGCCGCCTTGTTGATCCCTGTCATGCAGCCCTCAGCGCTTCGTCAGTTTGAGTTTCTTGCGAACGTCTTCCGGACCGATGATCCGCGCACCCATGCCCTCGACCACCTGCACGGCCTTTTCGACGAGCTCAGCATTGGTGGCGAGCTGGCCCTTGCCGACGAAGAGGTTGTCCTCCAGGCCGACGCGCACGTTGCTGCCCGCCAGAACGGCTGCCGCTGGATAGGCCATGGCATTGCGGCCGATCGAAAAGGCCGAAAAAGTCCAGCTCTGAGGCACGTTGTTGACCATTGCCATGAAGGTATTGAGATCGTCGGGCGCACCCCATGGAATGCCCATACAGAGCTGGATCAGCACCGGATCTTCGATCAGGCCTTCCTCGGCAAGCTGCTTGGCAAACCAGAGATGGCCGGTGTCGAAGGCCTCGATCTCCGGCCGCACGCCGAGGTCCGTCATCTTCTTCGCCATCGCCCGCAGCATGGCCGGCGTGTTGGTCATGACATAGTCGCCGAGGTTGAAATTCATCGTGCCGCAGTCGAGCGTGCAGATTTCGGGCAGGCATTCGGCGACATGGCTGACGCGCTCGGTGGCGCCGGCCATATCCGTGCCCTTGGGGTTAAGGGGAAGGGGGCTTTCGACATCCCCGAAGATCAGATCCCCGCCCATGCCGGCGGTGAGATTGAGGACGACGTCGACATCGGCCGAGCGGATGCGGTCGGTGACTTCCCTGTAGAGATCGTTACGGCGGCTGGCGGAACCCGTTTCCGGATCGCGAACATGGCAGTGAACGACCGCGGCACCGGCCTTTGCCGCATCGATGGCGGACTCGGCGATCTGCTTGGGAGTGATCGGCACGTGGCTGGATCTGGACACCGTGTCGCCGGCGCCGGTGACGGCACAGGTGATGAAAACATCGCGGTTCATGGCAAGAGGCATGTTTTTGTTCTCCCTCGTCTTGTCTGCATTACGCGACAGGATCGGCGGCGATGCTTTGCATTTTTGGAGGCAATTGATACATTATCGGAAATCCGAGGAGGTGGCCTTGCTGGAACGATCGACGGAGCGGCTCGATATCGATCTTCTTATCCTGCCGGATGCGAACCTGATCCTGATCGCGTCGGTCATCGAGCCGCTGCGCGGCGCCAACCGCATCTCCGGCAGCGAGCTTTATCGCTGGCGGCTGCTCACGCCGGACGGAGCGCCGGTTCCGACCACCAGCGATATCGCGATACCCGCTAACGGGGTTTTCCAGGCGACCAGGGACGAAGCGCCGCTCTTCGTGCTTGCGAGTTACAACTGGCGCCGCAGCGCGACACCGGCGCTGAAGATGCAGCTCTCGCAGGCCGCTCGCTACCGCACGATGATTGCGGGCATCGAATCCGGCACATGGCTGCTGGCCGAGGCAAGCCTGCTCGACGGGTTGCCGGCGACCGTTCACTGGGAGGATTACGAGGATTTTGCGCTCGCCTATCCCGAGGTGCGGGCCGTCAAGGATCGTTTCGTCATCGATGCCAAGCGGCTGACGACCTCCGGTTCGCTTCCGACCGTGGACCTGATGCTTGAGGTGATAAGACGAAGGCAGGGTTATTCGCTGGCGCTCGAAGTCAGCCGGCTGTTCCGTTACGAGCAGCCCTCCTTCCATGCGGACGAGCAGCTTTCCGCAGCCTCGGCGGGGTTGCGCCTGCATGATCCCCGCGTGACGCAGGCGGTGCGGCTGATGGAGGAGCATGTCGAGCAGCCTCTAGTCCTCGCGCGGCTGGCCCGCAGGGTAGGCGTCAGCGCCCGGCATCTGCAGGATCTCTTCCAGCAGAGCATCGGCGCGCCGCCGCATGTGCATTATCTCGCGCTGCGCCTGAACGCGGCGCGCCGCAAGGTGATCGAGACGACAGCCTCCTTCGCCGACATCGCGGCAGCGACCGGCTTCAACTCAGCCTCTGCCTTTGCGAGAAGCTACCGGGCGAGTTTTTCCGAGAGCCCGTCGGAGACCCGGCGGCGTTTGCGCCGCCGCATCACACCATCGGAAGCGCCGGCATAGGCTGGAACGCTTCCCGCACCATATCGGCAAGTTCGCGCACAGCCTCGCTGGAACGGTAAGTGCTCCGACGGAGCACGACCTTGGAGGAATCGACCGGCGGAAAACCGTCTTCGGCAGTCAGCTCCCGGCAGCCGGGCGGAATGTTGCTGCGGCACAGCGTTGTGACGGCAAGGCCTGCGATCACGGCGTTCTTCAGCCCAGAGCCCGTATCGGCAATGAATGCGATCCGGTAGTTGCGGCCGATCTGCTCCAGCGACCGGAGCGCATAATCACGTGACCAGGTGGAGTTGCGATAGGTCGCAATGGGCAGGGGATCGATGTCGTGCAACCGATGGACCATGGATGTGACCCAGACTGTCGGATCGATGCAGATGACCTCGCCTTTGGTCTCATCGCTCCAGTCGAAAACGACGGCCAGATCGAGTTCGTCCCGCTCGAGGGCGGCGAGGTTGCGGACTGTATAGTCGCAGGACACGGTAACCTCGACGGCCGGGTGGCGAACGGCGAAAGCCGCGAGCGCCGCCGGCAACACCGTCTGGCTGTATTCCTCGGGAATTCCGATGCGCACAGGCCCATCCAGCGGCTTGCTGCGGATCGTCGCGGCGGCCTCGCTTAAGAGATCGATGATCCGGCGGGCGTAGGGCACGAGCTGTATGCCCGGGCGCGTGAGCAGCACGCCGCGGGCGCCCCGCTCGAAGAGAGTCTCGCCGATCGTCTCCTCGAGCCTCTTGATCTGGCTGCTGACGGCCGATTGCGTCCGCCCGATGCGCTGGGCGGCCGCGGAGAAATTGGAAGTCTCGGCAACGACCAGGAAGGTTCTGAGCAGGTCGCTCTCAATCGGCTCGTGCATGGGGAAGCCATTAAAAAACTCGATGACAGCTATCTCTACTATTCGTTTGCCTGATGTCAATTCTTGACGCACAAATAAGCCGCGTTCGACTTCCTTCTTTGAGAATATCTGCGTGACAATTGAAAATCCGGCCAGACGCCTCGCAGGCAGCGAGCACGAGAAGGGTGTGCTTCTCATCATTGCCGCGACACTTGCCTGGAGCGCGAGCGGCGTCTATTCGCGACTCCTGACGACCGACGTATGGACGGCGATCGCCTGGCGATCATTGTTCGGTGGCCTGTTCCTGCTGATCCCCTGCCTTTTCCTCGAAGGGGGCATCTCACGGCGGCAATGGCGATCCGTCTTCCATCCCACAGGTCTTGCCATGATCGCATGCCAGACCTTCAGTCAGGTATGCTTCATCGGGGCGCTTTACATGACCACCGTCGCCAATGTGACGATGATCTATGCGACCGCGCCCTTCATCGCGGCCATGCTCGGCTGGGTCATCCTCAAGGAGAGGGTCTCSAGGCGGACGTTGATTGCCGGCGGCATCTCGCTCTTCGGCGTCGCGGTCATCGTCGCCTCGTCGATCGGCGGCGGCACTGGTGTGGGAGATCTGCTGGCGCTCGGCATGACGGCGTCCTTCGCGCTCGTCATCATCATTCCGCGCATCAATCCCGGCGTGCCGAGCCTGCCTCCGACCGTCGTCAGCGCTTTCCTGACGCTGGCCATCTTTGCCCCGTTCGGTTCAGTCGGCTCGCTCGACCTGCACAACTGGGTCGTTCTCGCCGCCTTCGGTGCGACCAATTTCTCTCTCGCGCTGGTGCTCTTCCTTGCCGGGGCCAAGCGGATGCCGCCGGCCGAGGCGGCGCTGATCGGCACGATGGAAATTGTGCTCACGCCCTTCTGGGTGTGGCTGCTGTTTTCCGAACAGCCGCCCGTCGCCACCTTTTTCGGCGGCGCGATCATCCTCGGCGCCGTGCTCTGGCACACGGCCGTCGACTTCAACCGCAGCCGGCGCCCCTCGCGGCTAAAGTCTTTAGGCGGCGATTAAATCTTCCGGGACGAACCGGAAAACCGCCGTATTCGCGGGATCAATTATTTCCGCTACGCAGCGCTATTGCGACTTTGCGACTGTCGTCTTTGAGTTGCACCCATGTCGTTTTCTTGATCGCTGTTTTCCGTCAGGCATGGTTTGTTTGTAGTGTTCAAGGCGCTATCTCGCAAACTGGCGAAATGGACCATTGGGAAGCCGGCCCGACGCCGGCGCTGCCCCGCAGCGGTAGAAGAACTGAAATCCTCAAGGAAATCGCCGGATAGACATCCGGAAAGATATCGAGATGGATCGGAAGGAGATTCTGGAGCCGGAAACCAGCTCTTACGCAGCAGATCGACGGATTGCGGCAGACGGTCACGAGCGGAACGACAGGCAAAAACCGTGGCGTTCACTTCACTTCTGCATCCAATCTGTCCGTTTTGAAAATTCGAATATCGCCCGGTGCGGCGGTATCCTCGTGTTGTGGACACCGGGCTGCAGAGGAGGCAGGCCGGAGGGAAGTCGCCATCGACTGCATCGGTTGCAGATCGAGGCTTTCAAACAAGTGGGAGGAATCCATGAGCAAAAATAGAGGCGTCGTCTATCTCCGGCCGGGCAAGGTCGAAGTTCGCGACATCGACGACCCGAAGCTGGAAGCGCCCGACGGCCGCCGCATCGAACACGGCGTGATCCTTAAGGTGATCTCGACCAATATCTGCGGCTCCGATCAGCACATGGTCCGCGGCCGCACGACAGCGATGCCGGGCCTCATCCTCGGTCATGAAATCACCGGCGAGATCATCGAGAAAGGCATCGACGTCGAGATGCTCGAAATCGGCGATATCGTCTCGGTGCCTTTCAATGTCGCCTGCGGCCGCTGCCGCTGCTGCAAGTCTCAAGATACCGGTGTCTGCCTGACGGTAAACCCGGCCCGCGCCGGTGGCGCTTACGGTTATGTCGACATGGGTGGCTGGATCGGCGGACAGGCGCGCTATGTCACCATTCCCTACGCAGATTTCAACCTGYTGAAGATCCCCGATCGGGACAAGGCAATGGCGAAGATCCGGGATCTCACCATGCTCTCCGACATTCTGCCCACGGGCTTTCATGGCGCGGTGCGGGCAGGCGTTGGCGTCGGCTCGACCGTCTACGTGGCAGGCGCCGGCCCCGTCGGCCTTGCGGCTGCGGCTTCGGCTCGCATTCTCGGCGCCGCTGTCGTGATGATCGGTGATTTCAACAAGGACCGTCTGGCGCATGCGGCGAAGGTCGGTTTCGAGCCGATCGACCTGTCGAAGAGCGACCGTCTCGGCGACATGATTGCGCAGGTCGTCGGCATCAACGAGGTGGACAGCGCCATCGATGCGGTCGGCTTCGAGGCACGCGGCCATTCCGGCGGGGAACAGCCGGCGATCGTGCTCAATCAGATGATGGAGATTACCCGTGCCGCGGGTTCGATCGGCATTCCCGGCCTCTACGTTACCGAGGATCCGGGCGCCGTCGACAACGCTGCCAAGCACGGCAATCTGTCGCTCCGCTTCGGCCTCGGATGGGCCAAGGCGCAGTCCTTCCACACCGGCCAGACACCGGTGATCAAATATAATCGCCAGCTCATGCAGGCGATCCTCCACGACCGGCTGCCGATTGCCGATATCGTCAACGCCAAGGTCATCCCGCTCGACGATGCCGCCGCTGGATATGAGAGCTTCGACCATGGAGCAGCGACAAAATATATCCTCGATCCGCACGGAGAGGTCGCGAAAGCCGCGTAGCGCTCACGACCGAAGACAGGGATGGTCGGGCAACAGCCCGACCGTCCCGCATTCTCGAAAATCGGCCGGTGAATTACTGGATGCTGAACGGGAAATATTTGGCGTTGATCATGTCATAGGTCCCGTCCGCCTTGATGCTCTTCAGCGCTTCGTTCAGGCGCGTCAGACGCTCCTTGTCATCCAGGCGCAGCGCGATCCCGGCGCCTTCGCCAAAATATGTGATGTCGACCAGATCCGGCCCCT
Organism: Rhizobium sp. 01N447_2; assembly: GCF_056399245.1. Lineage (NCBI taxonomy): Bacteria > Pseudomonadati > Pseudomonadota > Alphaproteobacteria > Hyphomicrobiales > Rhizobiaceae > Rhizobium > Rhizobium sp. 01N447_2. The sequence continues at coordinate 94,861 of NZ_JBFTQY010000017.1, read as the reverse complement.
TGAACTCGCAGCAGCTTCCGGCCTTGGTGTTGGCAATCCAGTCGTAGATGGCGAGTTTATCCTCGAGGATAATGTCGACACTCCCATCCGCCAGCCCCTTGTATAATTCCGGCGAAGAGCGAAAAACCGTCTTCTTCATGTCCGGATAAAGATGGTTGGCATAGGATTCCTGCGCTGTCGACGACGTCACCCCAAGAATTTTGTCGCTGAGGGCGGCTGGGCTGACGTCACTGATCGACGAATCCTTCCGGGCGATGAACACCGACGGGCTGTTGTAATATTTTTCGGTAAAAGCAACCTTTTGACGCCGCTCAAGGCTCATCGACATGGATGAGATGATCGCGTCGTATTTGTCGGCAACGAGATCGGGGATGATGTCGTCCCACTTCTCGATGATAAATTGGCATTCGAACTTGCCAACCTCGCACAGCGCATTGGCAATATCGATGTCGAAGCCCTGAAGATTGTTATTTGCATCGAGATAGTTGAAGGGCGGAAATGCACCTTCGACGGCAATTCTCATCGGCATGCGATCTTGCGCAGCCAGCTGGAGCGGCAAGGCAGCGGCGAGAAGGATTCCCACCGCGCCCGTCATCAGGGCTCCGCGCACTATAGTGTGAAGGGATCTGCGCAACATCGTCGGGAGCTCCTTGGGGCGTATTCGATCTCGCCCCATAGTGCGCCGCAGCTTTTAATTCTACGTGAACGCTTCTTTGTTAGCGTCGACCAATGCGCCCGTGTCGTGGTGTTCAGGGGTCTAGGCTTGCAGATCGTTCTTCCTTCCAGCTCCAGCACGTTTCAGCAATCCTGGATCGCTTCGGGGAGGATTCTGTTTCTGATTGCCGTCAGCGGCCTTGGAGCGATCGGACTGGTCGTGCTTTCGGCACTGTGGGCGGGAACCGAGAGCGACGCTGCCGCCCTTGATCGACAGCGCCAGCTTGTGAATGCCCGCCTGCGGGAACAGGTCGATCAAGTCGCGCATGTCATCGGCCAGTTCGGCAACGGCTACCTCACCCGTGTTTATCCGGCTGCCCGGTCAAGCGGAGGTTCCTCCAGTCTCGATGCGGTTCTGACAGCGGCCGCCGGGAGCGCGATCAGCCAGACCGCAATGTCCGCCTTCGGCTACGATCAGGCCTTCGTCGTCGACGAGAAGGCGCAACTGCTGATGCTGGCGGACGCCCAAACGGAAAAGCGTTATCGCTGGATGAAGCCTCTCTTTTTGCCTCTCCTTCACGATGCCCGCCTTGGGGTAAGACAAGGCGCGGTTTCCAACGAAAGAACGCCGTCCTCGATGGAAAGCCGCCTTGCAAGCCCAGGGCGCTCCAACACTGCGTTGGCCAATCTGATGCGGCTGGAAGGTCGGCCGACGATCGTCGGCGTCGTCGCCATCAACGAAGCTGATGAGCGGCAACGGCAGACGATGCGGCAGTTCCTGATCGTCGTGCGGTTTATCGATGGTGCGGCGCTGGACGAATTGAGCCGGCAACAGGGCCTCAACGGCGCGCGCTTCGCGCGCACGGCCGATGCAGACGAAAACGAGGTTGCGTTCCAGATCGACGCCACGGCAAATGGCGAACCGATCGGCTTCATCGTCTGGCGGCCCGATCTTCCAGGTTCGAGGGTGATCGGCCGATTGATGCCGGCGCTTTCGATAGCCGCCATGGTGATCGCGATCCTGTTCTCGGTCTTGCTGGTGCGCCTGCGAAGCAGTCTCGGCGAGTTGAAGAAAAGCGAGCTGCATGCAAGACAGCTTGCCTTGCATGATGTGCTGACCGACCTTCCCAATCGCGCCTTGTTCGCGATCAGGTTCGACGAGTGCCTGGCCGAGACGCAGAATTCAGCCGAGCGCTCGGCAGTCGCGCTTCTCGACCTGGACCGATTCAAAGCCGTGAACGACACGTTCGGCCATGCCGCCGGCGATGAACTCATCAGGATGGCTGCGGAGCGGATCCGCTCCCTGCTTCGTCCGGGCGACACGCTTGCCCGGCTCGGAGGGGACGAATTCGCCCTGCTTCTCCGGGACATCAAAGATCATGATCACCTGTTGCCGGCAATATGCGACGCGATCGTTGCCGAACTTGGTAAGCCCTTCCCGCTTTTGAGGGGCGAGGCGGTCGCGCGCGTCGGCGGCTCGATCGGCGTGACCGTTGTGCCAGACGCCGGGCGGAATGCCGATGACATCATGCGCTACGCCGACGTCGCGCTGTACGAAGCCAAGATGGGCGGCAGGGGCCAGTGGCGCGTCTATTCACCCTCCATGGACGGCGGCAGGAATGCGCGCGACATTCTCAAGAACGAATTGCGGGAGGTTTTGGCCAAAGGCATGACCTCATCGGCTGACGGTCCACAATCCGGTCCGATTGAGGCCCGGCCCGACTTCGGATCGCTCGAGGTCTATTACCAAACGGTACATCGCGCTGAGGCAGGATATTCGGCATCGGGTGCAGAGGCTCTCGTGCGTTGGCGTCACAGTCAGCGCGGATTGTTGACGCCTGCCAGCTTCATCCCCGTCGCCGAGGAGGGCGGCCTCATCGACGCTCTCGGTTTCTGGGTGTTGCGTGAAGCCTGCAGAGCCGCCTGCAAATGGCCGGAAGACACGTTTGTTGCGGTCAACGTGTCTCCCGCCCAGTTAAGAAGGCCAAATTTTGCCGAGGAAGTATTCGCAGTGCTGCAGGAGACTGGCCTGCCGCCGTCCCGGCTCGAGCTCGAGCTCACCGAGTCCTCGCTCATCGAGGATAACTCGGACGTCTATACGGTGCTGAAGTCGCTGCGCAGCCAGGGTGTCCAGATTTCGCTCGATGATTTCGGAACCGGCTTTTCATGTCTCAGCCATCTGCTGCGCTTCGATATCGACCGCATCAAGATCGATCGATCGTTCGTCTCGCAGCTCGGCACAAGAGCCAACGGGGCGGCCATCATCGGCGCCATCGTCGCGCTCAGCCGCAACCTCGGTATCTCGACGACGGCGGAAGGGGTCGAAACCGAATATCAACGCGACTTTCTGGCCGCCCTCGGCTGCACCGACCTCCAAGGCTACTTCTTTTCCAAACCGGTTCCTCTTGGCGACCTTGATAGTTTCCGGAAAGCTGAGAGCGCCGGGTTACTGGCGACCGCTCCAGGCGCCGTTGCCTGAGAGGCTTTTGATCTCCCGCTAAAGCATGATGCCGAAAAGTGTGAGCAGTTTCGGACGACACCAGGCGCATGCGCGTTTCTGCGTCAGGTCCGTCTCGTCAGACAAAGAGGTTGAGAAAGCAATTGGTATCGTTGTAGCAATCGGTATCAAAGAGAAATAGATATGATCGCTGCAAAACCCAATTCGCTCGTTGCCCGCCTCTCTGCCCCGCCCATTCCTTCCGTCGTCGCCTGGAGCCGCGAATACAAAGGGGGAAAGGGGCCGCTCATCGATCTGTCGCAGGCCGTTCCAGGCTATCCCGCGCATCCGGAGATGCTTCGGCTCCTTGGCGAGGCGGCCGGGCAACAGGCTATGACAGGCTACGGGCCGATCGAGGGCGAACCTCTATTGCGCAAGACCTACGCGGCTCACCTTGCCGCGCTTTACGGCGCCGACATTTCCGCCGGCAACATCCACATGACCGCCGGCTGCAATCAGGCGTTCATGTGCACGGCGATTGCGCTGGCGAGAGCCGGCGATACGGTCGCGCTCACCAACCCCTTCTATTTCAATCACGACACGACGTTATCGATGCTGGGGATCGGGCGTCGATTGGTCGATTGCGACCCTGCCGGCGGCTTTCTTCCCGATCTGAATTCAGCCGAGTCTGCACTTGCGGCCGGCGCGAAGATGCTTGCCGTCGTGACACCCAATAATCCAACAGGAGCGGTGTATCCCGCAAGTCTGCTTCACGAGCTTTTTGCGCTTTGCCGGAAATATGGCGCCTGGCTGATCCTCGATGAAACCTATCGCGATTTTCTTGGCGAGAATTACGGACGGCCGCACTCTCTTCTCTCCGAACCGGCCTGGGAGAACACGCTCGTTCTTCTCTACAGCTTTTCGAAATCCTTTTGCATTCCCGGTCATCGACTGGGTGCAATCACGGCAGGCCCCAAACTTGTCGCCGAGATCGCCAAGGTGATGGACAATATGCAGATCTGCGCGCCGCGTTCGGCTCAGATCGCCGTTGCATCAGCCATTCCGGCGCTCGCCGAGTGGCGAGCCGGCAACCAGTTGGAGATTGCTCGTCGGGCGGAGGCGTTGAGGCTGGTCTTTTCCGGGCTGCCGGATTGGGAGATCGCCGCGATCGGCGCCTATTTCGCCTTTGTCCGCCATCCCTACGCCGATAAATCGTCTTCGGAGGTTGCCGAAAAACTCGCCAAGGAATCCGGAATCGTTTGTCTACCCGGCGCCTATTTCGGCGAGAGGCAGGAGGGTTATCTCAGACTTGCCTTTGCCAATGCGGATGTCGCCTCGATCGGGCTATTGTCCGAGCGCCTTCGCTAGACCGTTTTGATCAACCTCCGCCGGAAGTTCATGATAGCCGCCGCGCCAGTAAAGCAGCGGCCCTATGCCCTGCCGGATTTCCATCGCGCAGACATGTCCGACCAAAACGGCATGGGAATTGTAGTGGAATGCGGTTTCGAGCTTGCAGTCCAAGACCGTCAGGGCATTTTCAAGGACCGCCGCGCCGGTCTTGAGACGATACCATCCTGCATCGCCGTAGCGTTCGGCGCCCTTTCGGCCGTCAAGACCGGCAAAGGATTGCGCCACCTGCTGCTGGTCGGCGGCGAGCACGTTGACACAGAAGCAGCCGTACCGCTGTAGCGCCGGCCATGAGGAAGACGCGCGGTTGACGCTGACGATGACGGACGGCAGCTCTGCCGAAAGCGAGGAGACCGACGTTGCCGTGAAGCCGGTGCGATGTTGCCCGTCGCCGACCGTAACCACGCTGACGGCACCTGCCAGATGACGCATCGAAAGCTTGAAGTCCGCTTCGCTGATCAAAGCCTCGACACTCATCGGGCTGGCTCTTGTGTTTTGGCAAAGCGATTGACAGGCATTGAAAGACCGAGGTTTTCGCGCAAGGTCTTGCCCTCGTATTCCTCGCGGAACAGTCCGCGGCGCCGAAGCTCGGGCAGGACAAGCCGCACGAAGTCGTCGAGGCTGGACGGCAGGGTCGGAAACATCAGGATGAAGCCGTCGGCCGCACGTGTCTCGAACCATTCCTCCATGAAGTCGGCGATCTGGTCCGGCGTGCCTGTCATGCCGTTTCCGGTATGCTTCTCGGCATAGTGCCGGATGAGTTCGCCGACGGTGTGGCCGCTTTTCACGAAATCGACGAGCTCGTCGAACAGGGCGCGTGATCCCTTCGGCGCCGCCGGCAGCCGATCCAGGGGGAAGGGCTTGTCGAGAGCGACATCGCGCAGGTCCGCTTCGAGGAATTCGGAGAGCATCAGCCGGCCGACATCCGGATGCATCTTGTCGATCAGATAATCCACCTTCGCCTTTGCCTCGGCTTCAGTTTCACCGACGTTGATCACGATGCCCGGCATGATTTTCAGGTCGTCGGGATCGCGCCCAAAGGCCGGCATCCGGCGTTTGACGTTTTCGTAGAAGGCCCGGTTGCGCTCGATATTCGATGCGAGGCTGAAGACGATCTCGGCCGTGCGTGCCGCCATGTCCATTCCAGGTTCCGAACCGCCCGCCTGGGCGATGACGGGGCGGCCCTGGGGCGTTCGCGCGATGTTGAGGGGTCCGCGAACCTGGAAGTGTTTACCTTTGTGATTGAGCGTGTGGTGTTTGTCTTTGTCGTAGTAGATGCCGTTTTCGCGGTCGAGCAGCAGTGCGCCTTCCTCGAAGCTGTCCCAGAGGCCGAACACGACATCGACGAATTCGTTGCCGCGTTCGTAACGCAGGCCATGCGGATCGAGCCCCTCGCGATTGAAGTTGTAGCCGGTTTCGTCATGGTCTGACGTGACGACATTCCAGCAGACGCGGCCGTTGCTCAGATGGTCGATCGAGGCGAACAGGCGCGCGACATTGTATGGCTCGTAATAACTCGTCGACACCGTCGCCACGAGACCGAGATCGTTGGTGGTGACCGCCAGCGCCGAAAGCAGCGACAGCGGTTCGAAACGGTTCATCTTGGTTGGAATGCGGGCCAACGCCTGCGGATCGCCGACGGCGGCGGCGGGAGAATCCGCCATGAACATGAAATCGAACTTGGCCGCCTCGGATCGTTTGGCGACATCGAGCAGATGAGCGAAGTCGTTGGCGCCATTGACATCGCTTGCCGGATGCAGCCAGGAGGCAGGGTGAAAGCCGAAAGTATAGACGAAAGTCCCGAGTTTCATCTTGTCGGTTCGCGCCATCGAGCTCTCCTGCTATGTCGGCCATGCCGCCAAGGAAAGGCGACTGCGCAAATTATCGCCAGGCGCAAATTTTCATCAATATCGCGCAGCTGAGTTCCGTTTTAGTTTTTCTAAAGTATCGGCTGGGGCGCCGACGCCACGGCCTGCTGACGGGAAATAGCAATGAGCCAGTTGCGGAATTCGCGCCCATAGGGCTTCTGCAACGCCGCCCGATCCCAGGCGAGAAAATAGCTTTCGCGCAGTGCAATGCGCAGGTCGACCGGAATGACGAGCGTTTGCGCTTCGAGCTCATCTGATATCATCGACATTTGTGCAAGCACGACGCCGCGCTTGTTGACGGCGGCGTCAATTGCACTGCTCGACAGGGTGAAAGAGAGGCCCGGCGTCGACGCATCGAAGGAGACGCCGGCCTTGGCGGCAAACTCCGCCCAGCTGGGATAGGGGGTGAAGTGCCGTTCCCACTCGACATGGAGGAGGGGTTGTTCGAAGAGATCGCGCGCCGCATGCGCGCGATCCTGCATCAGCGCCGGCGAGCAGGCCGGAACGACCCAATCGCGAAACAGCTCGGTATAATGTTCGTGCTGCAGCACGTCCGACCCGTAGCTCACGCGGAAATCGATATCGTCGAAGCCGATGCGGGGCTCTTTGTCACGTCCGATGATTCTCACCTGCACGTCGGGATGAAGCGCCTGCCAGTCGAAGATGCGCCTGCCGATCCATTTGTTGACGACGGAGGAAAGCGCGCTGAGGACCAATGCTGTCTGATTACGCGCCTTTTCCAGCAGTTGCCCGGCCAGCGCGAATTGCTCAAATCCCTTCGATATCTCCTGGTGGTAGAGCCGGCCCCAGGCAGTCAGCTCGACGGTTCGTCCGCTACGCTCCAGAAGCGAAACGCCAAGGAAGCTTTCGATTTTGTGAACCTGCTGGCTGATTGCTCCCGGCGATACGTTGAGTTCCAATGCTGCGGCCGTCACGCCGCCGCAGCGCCCCACGGCCTCGAAGGCTTGCAAGCCCTTCAGCGGGATCGTCTTGAAGCGCTCATCGGTCACTTGCGGAGCCTCTCGTGATTTGCGCCACTCAATTTGCCATCGGATGAAAGGTCCCGGCGAACTGGAACCGGTCGCCTGGATGGGTAAACTCGACATATGTCACCGTCCGACCGTTCTGCCAGGTCTGGCGGATGAGGCTAAGGCAGGCCTCGCCGCGTTCCGTCTGCAGGATCCGCGCCGTCGTGGTGTCGGCCGAAACGGCGCGAATGATATGTTTGGCCTTGGACCAGGGAACCTCGTCAAGCAGCCATTTGCCGGGCGGAATTGAAGCAAAGCTCTCGTCTCTCGCCCGTGGGACAGCATCGAGCATGATGATCCGCCGCTCGATGGCATTCGGTCTGCCATCGACGATATGCAGGCATTGAAGCCTGAGGACTTCTGCATCGGCAGGCTCCGACAGCTGCTGCGCCTCCGCCTCTCCAAGGCGCTCGACCTTGCGGGCGAGGATTTCAAAGCGGTGTTCGTGCCCGGCCAGTTCCGCTTCGGTGCTGATATCCTGAATATCCATCACCGTGCGGTCGATCTGGGGCGATGCGACAAACGAACCTGTCTTGCGCCGTCTGACGATCATGCCGCGCTCGGCGAGCGCCGACAGCGCCTTGCTGACGGTCATCCGCGAGCACCGATATTCCGCCGCGAGTTCGTGCTCGACGGGAATACGGTCACCGGGCCGCCAATCGCCGCTGATGATCTTCGTCTCGACATCCGTGAAAATACGCTGATAAATCGACACCAAGCTCGCACCTCATCCGGCGTCAACGAAGATAAATTCCGGAACGGTCATGCCAGCGAGATCGACGGCAGCCGGCACAAATTTTGCGTTCCTCGTCTTTTACATTGACACTCTAGGCCAGCCTATATCTATTTGTATAGTCAAAAGCGGAGCGTAGAAATCCGCGCAGAGGAAATCGAAGTCGGGAACCAAAACTCCTCCGCCGGGGGAATAAAAACTGGAGAGATGATCATGAAGGCAAATTCACTGCTGAAGGGTCTGGTCGGCGCTGCGTTCCTCATCGGAGCAGCCGTTTCCGCCCATGCAGCCGACACGCTGGCAGCCGTCAAGGCAGCCGGCACCCTCAAGGTTGGCACCGAAACGGCTTTTGCGCCGTTCGACTATATCGATGCCGGTGAACATACCGGCTTGAACGTCGACCTCTTTGCCGAAATCGGCAAGGAACTTGGCGTCAAGATCGAGTGGGTGGCGCTTCCCTGGGACGGTGTTTTCCCGGCGCTTGAGGCCGGCAAGTTCGATGTCGTGGCAGGTCCTGCAACGATCACCAAGAAGCGCATGGAGCGCTATCGCTTCACGCCGCCGATCGCCGAAGCGACCATTGCCATCCTGAAGAAGGCCGGCGACACGACGATCAGCAAGCCGGAAGATATTGCCGGCAAGACGATCGGTGTCGGCAAGGCAACTGCCCAGCTCGACCAGCTGAAGGAATTCTCCGGCACGCTGCCGACCAAAGTCGATGTGCGCGAATATCCAGCCTTTACCGAATCCTACGCTGATCTCGCGGCCGGCCGTATTGCCGGCGTTGCCAACTCGCTGCCCAATATCGCCTTCGTCGCCAGCCAGCGAAAAGGCACCTTCGAAGTCGTCCTGCCGCCATTCGGCAAGAAGTCCTATTTCGGCTTCATCGGTCTCAAGGATGCCGATCATGCGCCCCTGATGGATGCGATCGATGCCGCGATGCTCAAGATCAAGGCAGACGGACGTATGGCAGAGCTGCAAAAGAAGTGGTTCGGTGCATCTTTCGATACGCCGGACGCTGTCAAGGACCCGGCATTCTGATTAGCCGCCGGTGAAACGAACGCGCCCCGCCATCGGTCGGGGCGCAGTCCGCCGTGGGATCAAAGTTAACGGCCGCAGCGCCCAGGCAAACACCGCCCATGTCCATCAAGCTTTTCGAACTGCTTCTGCAAGCCTCGATCTATACGGTGACGATCAGCGTGGTTTCAATTCTGATCGGCTTTGCGATCGCCATCATTGTTTCCGCCATGCTGCTTTCACGGCAACGGCTTTTCGTGCTGCCGGCGCAGATTTTCATCAGTTTCTTTCGTGGTGCACCGCTGCTGGTGCAGCTGTTGCTGATCTATAATCTGCTGCCGGTGATTGGCATCAACGTGCCGAGCATCGTTGCGGCCGTCGTTGGCCTTTCCTTGTGTACTGCTGCCTATCAGGCTGAAAATCTACGCGGTGGTTTTTCCAGCGTTCCCGTGGGCCTGGTCGAATCTGCCGAAATGGTCGGCATGACTCCCATTCAGATCTTCCGCCGGATCAGGGCGCCGATCGCCCTGCGCCTGACCTTCCCGGCGCTCGTCAACGAAGCAATCCTTATTCTGAAGGCATCGTCGCTCGTCTCCGTCGTCGGAATCGTCGAGCTGACACGCATGGCTCAGGACCTTGCCGGCAGCACCTTCCTGCCGCTTGAGATTTTTGCGTCCGCGGGCCTGATTTATCTCGTCATCAATTGGATCGTTGCGCTTGCGGGCGGCCTGATCGAACGCTCCCTGCCGGGAGTGCCGCGATGACCTTCGATACCAATGTGATTTTCAGCAACTTGCCGGAGATCCTCAACGGTGCGTGGGTCACCATCCTCATCTGGATCGTCACCACCCTTGCCGCTGCCGTGCTGGGTTTCCTTGTCGCTGTGGCGCGACGTTTTGGCGGCGTGCTGCTGGACAGGGCGTTCGGCCTTGTCATCGCGGTGCTGCGCGGCACGCCCTTCCTGATTCAGATATTCCTCGTCTACTATGGCGGCCCCTTCGTCGGATTGTCGCTCGATCCGATCCCGGCCGGCATCGTCGGCCTTTCCATCTACGGCGCGGCCTATTTCAGTGAGATATTCCGCTCGGGCTTTGCCGCCGTCCCGAAGGGACATATCGAGGCGGGCCTGTGCGTTGGCCTGACACAAGGTCAGATTATCCGGCGCATATTGCTGCCGGAGATGACCATGCTGGTGTTGCCGCCTTCGGTCAACATGACGATCATCCTGATGAAGGAGACGGCCGTGCTATCCATCATCACCGTGCCGGAGTTGACGGCGACGCTGAGTGCCATCGGCTCGCAGCAATATGCTTTCGTCGAGGCGCTCTTCGTCCTTGCGCTATTTTATTGGGTACTGGTCGAAATCACCGGCTGGCTCGGCCATCTCGCCGAAACGAAACTCACCAGATTCAGGTTTTTCAACATATGAGCGTTCCTGCGATCGCAGTCAAAAATCTCGTCAAAACGTTCGGCGGTTCCACCGTGCTGCACGGCATCGACCTCGAAATCGAGCAGGGGCAGGTTTCCTGCGTCATCGGCCCGTCCGGATCCGGCAAGAGTACGCTGCTGCGCTGCATGGCGTTTCTGGAGGAATCGACGAAGGGGACGATTACCGTCAATGGCGAGGTGCTTGGCTTTGCGGAAAACGCAAAGGGTGTCCGTGAGCGGGTGCCGGCGGCTGTGAACCGGCAGATTCGATCGCAGATCGGGATGGTTTTTCAGCAGTTCAATCTCTGGCCGCATATGACCGCGCTCGGCAATGTCAGCGAGGCGTTGAAGACGGTTCACAAGATGAGCCGCAAGGACGCCGAGGAGCGGGCAATGGCCCAGCTCGTCAAGGTCGGCCTCGAGGGCAGGGCAGGGCATTATCCGTCGCAGCTCTCGGGAGGGCAGCAACAGCGCGTCGCTATCGCCCGGGCACTTGCCCTCAACCCGAAGATCATGCTCTTTGACGAGCCGACCTCGTCACTCGATCCCGAGCTGACCGGCGAAGTGCTCAACGTCATGCGCGATCTCGCCGCCGAGGGTATGACGATGGTCGTCGTCTCCCACGAGATCGGATTTGCAGCAACGGTCGGCCAGCAGATCGTCTTTCTCGATCACGGCAAGGTGCTGTTCACCGGCCCGCCGCAAGACGTCTTCAAACGACCGAGAAACCCCCGGCTCGAGCAATTCCTGGATACCTATATCGATCGCGGAGCCTCGATGCTGCTGTGACGTTCATGTCCTTGCCCGACGTCGGACACACCTTCCACCGCTGGCGTCGGCTTCACGCAATTTCCTCTTCGAGTATTTTCACGGGCCGGTCCCACTGGATGAGCACCATACAGCCGGTATCGCTCCAGACCGAGTGTTCGCTGCCCGGCGCATTGACGATATAACTGCCGCTGATGTAATCGCCCGTCTCGTCGGATTGAACGCCATCGAGCACCAGGATTGTCTCGAGCCCCTCGTGGCGATGGCGGGGAACGGAGGCGCCGGGCTCATATTTCAACAGCGCCACACCCGGCTGATCGCCCTCGAAGGGGCGGATCCAGTGGATGGTGACAGCATCGCGGAAAGGGCTGAATTCCAACTCCTTCCAGCCGCCTGACGTCAGGCGTTCGCGGGTCGTTTCAGGCATGGGCAATGCTTTCCAGAATGTCGTCGACATGGGCGGTCCAGCCGACGATCGCGCCCTGGGCGCGGATCATGGCGATGGCGGCGGCTTTGAATTCGGGGAAATAGCTTTCCGTCGCCTCCTCGGCGAGCAGGCATTCATAGCCGCGGTCGTTTGCTTCGCGCATCGTCGTCTGCACGCAGACTTCGGTGGTGACACCGGCAAAGACGAGCTGACGAATGCCCTTCTGCTGCAACACGGTGCCGAGGTCGGTCGCGTAGAAGGCGCCCTTGCCGGGTTTTTCGATGACGACTTCGCCCTTCACCGGAGCGAGCTCCGGAAGAATTGCCGTGCCGGGTTCGCCCGAGATCAGGATGCGGCCCATCGGGCCTTCGTCGCCGATCCTGAGCGCAGGATTGCCGCGATCGCGTTTGGCCGGTGGCAGGTCGGAGAGATCAGGCCGGTGGCACTCCATCGTATGGATCACAGGCAGGCCGGCATTGCGGAAGCCCTGGATGAGGCGTTTGACATCGGGCACGATCCTGGTGATGCGGCTGACATCATTGCCGAGGCTTGCACCGAAGCCGCCGGGCTCGGCGAAATCGCGCTGCATGTCGATGACGATGAGGGCGAGCTCATCGTGCTTCACCGGAAAGGCGAAGGGTTCTGCCTTGATCCCCATCATCAGTGATGTCCCGCCATGTGAGCGCCGATCACGCCGATATCGGCCGAGCGCGCCGGTGTCTCGTAAACCAGCTTGCCTTCCGAAATGACCATGATGCGGTCGGACATCTCGAGCAGTTCATCGAGGTCTTCAGAGAGCAGCAGCACCGCGGCACCTAAATTGCGGGCCTTCATGATCCGGGCGCGGATTTCGGCAACGGCCGAGAAATCGAGGCCGAAACAGGGGTTCGAGACGATCAGCAGATCGACATCGCCCGTCAGTTCTCGGGCGAGCACCGCCCGCTGCACGTTGCCGCCCGAGAGGGCTGCGATCGGCGAGGAGGAAGAGGCCGTCTTGACCTTAAAGTCGGAGATCAGCGCCGAGGCACGCTTCTTCATGCTGCCCTTGTTCAGCCAGACCGCGTCCGTGCCGTCCAGCTTCAAGTCGAACGTGCGGAACGCAAGGTTCTCGCTCACCGTCATCCTGGGCGCACAGGCATTCTGCAACGGCTCTTCGGGGATGAAACGCACCCTGTTCTTGCGGGTCTCGTCACGGGTGGCGCCGTAAGTTTCGCCATTGACCATGACCTGGCCGCTATCGGTCGGGCGCTGGCCGGCCAGAATTTCCGTCAGCTCCTTCTGGCCGTTCCCCGATATGCCGGCGATGCCGACGATCTCGCCGGAGCGGACCGTAAGCGCGTCGATCTCGATCGTCTTCAGGCCGGAGCGATCCGGAGCTTTCACCTGGCTTACAGTAAGCACGGATTTGGCCGCTTCCGCCACCGGCAGACGGCTGTCGAGCTCGGCGAGCTTGACGTCGCCGATCATCATCGCCGCCATCTCGGCGGTGGAGAGCTCGCCGACCTTGCCGGTGCCGACCAGCTTGCCGCGCCGCAGGATCGAGACGGCATCAGCGAACTTCGTCACCTCGTGGAACTTGTGGGAGATCATCAGTACGGTGAGCTCGGCGCGCTCGGTCATCCCACGGACGATGCCGAGCATCTCATCGGCTTCGGCCGGCGTCAGCACCGAGGTCGGCTCGTCGAGCACGAGGAAGGAGCGGCCGAGATAGAGCTGCTTGACGATTTCGAGCTTCTGTTTTTCGCCGGCAGCAAGCTCGCTCACCGGCCTGTCGAGCGGGATCTTGAACGGCATACGTTCCATGAACTCCGCCAGATCCCTGCGTTCCCTGGCCCAATTGATCACCGCGGGTACTTCGGTACGACTGATGACCAGGTTTTCCGCACCGGTCAGAGAAGGAACCAGTGTGAAATGCTGGTAGACCATGCCGAGCCCATAGGCCGCGGCATCCTTGGGCGAGGCCACCGCCACCTCGCGGCTGTCGACCGACAACGAGCCTGACGTTGCGTGATAGAAGCCCATGATGCATTTGACGAGTGTCGACTTGCCGGCGCCGTTTTCGCCGAGAAGCGCGTGAAAAGACCCGGCCGGAACGGCGATCGAGACGTTGTCGAGCGCGGTGAAGCTGCCGAAACGCATGGTCATATCGAGCGTCTCGATGCCGACGGCCTTGCCGGCTTGCGGAAGGGGCGTGTCGCGGACTGTGCTCACTTCATTGCTCCTTTTCGACGATGATGGCGACGGGACCGCCGCCGGACGGACCCTGGTGTTCGGCGCCGCCGGACACATAGAGATCGGTAATGCCGAAGATGCCGGCGAGAACGCCGCCGACGAAGGCACGGGCATGGCGGGTGCCTGCAATATCCGAGTCATCGAGCATCGTGTGGCGCCTGCCGCCGATCCTGCCGGACGGGTCCGGCTCGGCCTTGGCGAGAACCGCTGCCAGCCGGCTGTTTTCCGGCAGGCGTTCGCGGGCTTTCCTGACGGAATGCGCGTCGATCGCATCCCGCATGACCGCGTGGTCGATCGACAGCGGACCGGACCATTTTGCGCTCATGCCGAGGACGATGATTTCGTGATCGGTGAGTTCGACCCCGGACGAGGTTGAGGCGCAGCGGGAAAAGAGATCGAAACGTGTGCAGATGTCGGCATCGTTGATCGATGTCGCATCTATCTCGCCGAGTGCCACGGCGACGCCGAGAGCCGAAGCGCCGCGCGAGAGGCCCATGGATTTCAGCGTGTCGTGGGTTACGACCGTCCTGCCTGCTGCCTCGGCCTCGGCAATCCGGCGCGAGGTGAGCAGCGGACACTTAATCTGCACGAAATGGGCATCGGCGGGATCATCGATGCCGGCATCCCTCATCGCGGACTTCACGCCTTCGGCAACGAGCAGGATCTGTTCCCGGCGCCCGAGATGTTCGGGGGGCAGCGCGGGGGTACGCGACACACCAATGGCCAGCGCCCGTTCGCCCGGGGTTTCTACGGTTTCACGCGCAAAAACCGTCCAATGCGGCGAGAGCGCACCCTCGGTGCCGCCGGACATAATGATCGAGACGCCGTCGACGCCATATCTACTGAACAATGCCTCGAAGCTGCGGGTGGCATAACCGCGGGTAAAATCATTGACGCAGCCGTTGCCTTCCGTCTTGCCGAGAACGGCGACGATGTTGTTCGCCTGAAGGCCGCTGGCAAAGAGCGCCTCGACGCCGGCAACGTCATCGGGGCCGTCGGCTGGCACGCGAAAGACATGGGCACGCAATGACGGCATCAGGGTAGCGCCTCGACTAGAGCCGCGGAATTGGAGACGGAGCCGAAGACGCCGCCCTGCATCTTCACCATCTTGATGGCGGCGAGGTGGTTTCCATAGTCGGTCGCACCACAGCAGTCCTCCAGCAGCAGGCATTCGTAGCCGCGGTCGTTCGCCTCGCGCATCGTCGTCGAGACGCAAACGTCGGTGGTGATTCCGGTGAGGATAATGTTCTCGATGCGCTTCTGGTTGAGGATGAGTTCGAGGTCGGTGGCGCAGAACGAACCCTTGCCGGGCTTGTCGATGATCGTCTCGCCTTTGATCGGGTAGAGCTCGGGGATGATGTCCCAGCCGGGTTCGCCGCGCGTCAGGATGCGGCCGCAGGGGCCGGCATCGCCGATGCCGGCGCCGATCCGCTGCGAGCGCCAGCGTTTGTTGGCCGGCAGATCGGCGAGGTCGGGGCGATGGCCCTCGCGAGTATGGATGATGTGGTAGCCCTTGGCTCGCATGGCGGCCAGCACACGCTTGATCGGTTCGATCGGCGCCTGCACCAGTGACAGGTCGTAGCCCATATGGTCGACATAGCCGCCCTTGCCGCAGAAATCCGTCTGCATGTCGATGATGATGAGGGCGGTGTTATCAGGCCTCAGCGCGCCGTTATAGGGCCACGGATACGGATCGGCGTCGATAAAATGCCCTTTGGTTTCGACCATCGCGTCCATCATTCTCTCTCCTATTCCGCGGCAGGTTTGAGGGGTTCGCCGTAACGGCGCATCGGCTTGTCAAATCCGCAGGACGTGCCGTCCTTGACCTTTATCTCGTCTTCCCATGGCAGGCGGTATTTGCCGGCGACGAGGTCGTGCATGTAGGTGTAGGGTGCATCCTGGGCGCCGCCGGCAACGGCGACATAGCCGCGATGGCCAAACTGGTAGATATTGTTCTCCACGCCCCAGCCGAGCCGGGCCTCCCGCACCAGGTCAGGACGCACCTCGGCGGTGATGATCTCGTTGACGCGGCCGGAGGTGCCGTGGGCGATGATCGTGCCATCGAAATTGCAGATCATGCCTTCACCCATGGAATCGAACGTGCCGTCCGAGCCGCACATGCAGACATTCGCGGTAACCATCAGGTTGCAGAAGGCATTGGCCTGGTTGGTGAAGCGCCAGGCATCGCGGATCGGCGCCGTATAACCCGCCGTGCGGATCATGATTTCGGCGCCCTTATAGGCGCATTCACGCGCCATCTCCGGGAACATGCCGTCATGGCAGATGATCAGCGCGAGTTTGGCGCCCCGCGGGCCTTCGACAACAGGGATGCCGAGATCGCCGGGCTCCCAGGGCTCGACGGGGATCCAGGGATGCATCTTGCGGTAATAGAGCTTCAACTCGCCCTGATCGTCGATGACGATGCCGGAATTATAGGGCATGCCGCCAGGGTTCAGCTCCATGATCGAGAAGCAGCCCCAGATCCGATTGTCCCTGCAGGCCTGCCTGAAGGCCGCGACCTCCGGCCCGTCGAGCGTGCACATGATCTCCGGATTGATGTCCATGGAAAGGCCATGCAGCGCGTATTCGGGAAAGACGACGAGGTCCATGCCCGGCTGGTTGCGCCGCGCTTTGGCCACCAGCTCGACGATCACCTGCGTCTGTTTTGCCAAGTCCGCTTTGGTGACGGTCACCGGCAGCTGGAGCTGCACCAGGCCGATACCGACGCCGTGTTCGGATTTGTTGAGACCGCCAAGTCCGTTCATCGGAATGCTCCGTTATTTCGTGAGCGACAGCGCGCCCGGCGCACCGGCGAGCGAGCGGGTGGGCGAGGAGGTGGCGATCAGGATGACGAGGGTGAGCACGTAAGGCGCGGCATAAAAGAGGTAGTAGCCTTGTGTGACGCCGACCGATTGCAGCGCCGGGCCGAGCGCGCCGGCACCGCCGAAAAGCAGGGCAGCGAGGAAGCAGCCGATCGGGTTCCAGCGGGCGAAAATGACGAGGGCCACGGCCATCAGGCCCTGGCCCGACGAAATGCCTTCGTTCCAGGAACCCGGATAGTAGAGCGAGAGATAGGCACCGCCGATTGCCGCCAACGAGCCGCCGGCGGCCGTCGCCAGCAGGCGAACCCGGTCCGGGTGAATGCCCATGGCACGGGCCGCGTCGGTGCTGTCGCCGACGACGCGCAGGATCAGACCGATCCTCGTATTCTTGAAGGCCCAGAACAGGAAGAGGGCAAGGGCTGCGCCGATGAAGAACAGCACGTTGATATTGAGCGCCGCCTGGATCTGCGGAGTGCTCGACCAGCCGCCGAGCGCGATCGAGGGCAGTTTCGGCGCCACCGGCTGGATGAAGGATTTGCCGAGGAAGAACGCCATGCCGAGACCGAACTGCATCATGGCGATGCCGATGGCGATGTCGTTGACCTTGGGGAATTTGCAGATCCAGCCGTGGATGAGGCCGAAGATCGCGCCCGCCACCATTGCGGCCAGCACGCCGAGGGTCGGGGAGTTAGTCATGACGGCCACCGCATAGGCCGTCATGGCGCCGAAGACGAGCGTGCCTTCGAGGCCGAGATTGATGCGGCCGGAGCGTTCGGTGATCGTCTCGCCGAGGCTGACGAAGATGAAGGGGGTGGAAACGCGGATGGCGCCGGCGAAGATCGCCAGCGGCACGCCCCAGATGCCGATGCCTGTCTCTTCCATCAGAGGCTCCTTTTCCAGAGGTCGGGATTGAAGATCTTGAAGCGGCCGTAGAAGGTCTCGCAGAACAGAATGACGATGAAGAGCGTGCCCTGCAGCACCAGAACCGTCGCATCCGGCAGGCCCATGCGCCGCTGGATGAGGCCGCCCGAGGCGTCGATGCCGCCGAGCAGGATCGCCACCGGAATGATCGCCAGCGGATTGTGCCTGGCGAGGAAGGCGACGAGGATGCCGGTATAACCGTAGCCGGCGGCAAGCGAGGCATTGGCACTTCCCTGCACCGCCGCCACTTCGATCATGCCCGCCAGGCCGGCAAAACTGCCGGCAAGCGCGGTAAATCCGGCGATCAGCCTGCCGACCGGCAGTCCCTGGATCTGCGCGGCGCGCACGTTGCCGCCGGCAATGCGGGCGGCAAAACCGTAGCTCGTGGCCTCGATCACGATCCAGGAGACCACACAGGCGAGGATGCCGATGACCAGGCCCCAATGCACGTCCATGCCGGGAATATTGCCGAGCATGTATTCCGCCGGCAGCGGCCTGGTTGACGGCTTGTTGAGACTTGCCGGATCGCGCAGCAGCCCTTCGACGAACTGGTTCATCAGGGCAATGGCGATATAGGAGAGCAGCAGCGACGAGATGGTTTCATTGACGCCGCGATAGTGGCGCAGGAAACCGGCAAGGCCGATCCAGATGCCGCCGACCACCATGGCAGCGATCGCCATCAGAATGAGGGTGAGGAAGACAGGCGCGGTGCCGGCGAGCGGCAGACCCATGGCCGCGGCGGCAACGCCGCCCAGCACGACCGCTCCTTCCCCGCCGATGATGACGAGGCCGAGACGGGCGGGCAGGGCGACGCAGAGTGCCGTCAGGAGAAGGGGTGCGGCACGACTTAAGCTGTTCTGCACCGAAAACCAGCTGCCGAAGCCGCCGGTGTACATCAGTTGGAAGAGGGTGGCCGGCGACTTGCCGACCGCCAGGATGAAGAGGGAGAAGAGCGCAAGACCGATCAGGATGGCCGCGAGGCCGATGACAACAGGCTCGGCTCGCCGCGCGATCCATTCGAGGACGGGGCGCAGGGAAGCCGGTTTTTCGACGATGGCTATTGCGGGATCATTGGCCTCGATGGTCATGGCGCTTCTCCCTTCGCGGTTTACGCCGTGGACCCGACGACGCCCTCGACCAGATAATTCATGCTTTCGAGCTCGATCGCGTCTTCGGCGTAGCTCTTGTCGGCAGCCACGACGGTGTCGCCCTTGTTGTCCTTCAACGGTCCCTTGAAGACCGAGAAGCCGCCCTTCATCATGTCGGCCTGCGTGGCTTCGAAGGCCTTGCGGCCCTCCGCGGACACACCGGGACCGAGCGCGCTCATCTTCACGAAGCCGTCCTTCAGGCCGCCACGTACGAAGTTGCCGAGCTTTTCGCCGGCCTGCGCCTTCTTGACAAAGTCGCTGTAGACGTTGCCCCAGGCCCATTCGGCGCCGGTGAGGTACTTTTCAGGAGCAAGCGGGCTCTGATTGGCATGATAGCCGCAGACGAAGGCGCCGCGGCCGGCAGCCGTCTCGACGACCACTTTGGGGCTGTCGACGTGGCAGGTGATGACGTCGGCGCCCTGGTCGACCAGCGCATTGGTGGCTTCGGCCTCCTTGACGGCGAGCGACCATTCGCCGGTGAAGATCACCTGGCAGGTGATACCGGGATCGACTGTGCGCGCGCCAAGCAGGAAGGCGTTGATATTCTGCAGAACCTGCGGGATCGGCTTTGCGGCGACGAAGCCGATCTTCTTGCTCTTCGTCGCATGGCCGGCGGCAATGCCGTTCAGATACTGGCCCTGGAAGATATAACCGAAATAGGAGCCCGTGTTGGCCGGGTTCTTGCCTTCCTGCCAGAGGCCGCCGCAGTGGCGGAACTGGATATCGGGATGTTTGGCGGCCACGGCCAGCATGTGGGGGTCGAAGTAGCCGAACGAGGTCGGAAAGAGCAGGGTCGCGCCATCC
Source organism: Rhizobium sp. 01N447_2 (assembly GCF_056399245.1). Classification (NCBI taxonomy): domain Bacteria; kingdom Pseudomonadati; phylum Pseudomonadota; class Alphaproteobacteria; order Hyphomicrobiales; family Rhizobiaceae; genus Rhizobium; species Rhizobium sp. 01N447_2. The sequence goes on along the minus strand of NZ_JBFTQY010000017.1, from coordinate 75,167 downwards.
AGGTTGATCATGGATTCCATGGTCTTCTGGACGTCGACGGTCTCCGGCACGTTCTCTTCTTCGACCAGCGTCACACCCGGCATCGCCTTGATGGCGGCCGCACCTTCGGCATGCGCCTGGTTGTAGCCATAGTCGTCCTTGGGGCCGACATAGATGAAGCCGACGGTCAGCGCGGTTTGGGCTGCGGCGGAGGAGGCGATCAGGCCCGGCATGGCGCCGGCAAGCGCACCGGCAGCGGAAGCCTGGAGGAAATTGCGGCGGTTCATGGAAAGGAGTTTGGTCATCGGAAATGCTCCTTGCGGCGCTGGGCCGGTTGTGAACGGGTACGGAAAAGTGCATGCAATGTATGTGCCAGAAATTAATCTGTTGTTTTTTATAGTTTATCCATTCCAGCAAGACTTGCGCATTGCAAAGTGCATACAGATTGATCGAATTCTTGCGCAAAAAGTAATCAATAGATATTTCTTGTTCATTGTGACTGCGTCGTTGGCACAAAGTCGAGTTACCCGAGGTATCTCCTGCATCAGAAAGCGAAAATTTAACAATATCTTCGCCGTCTGATTTGACTTATCGAGTCTCGAACGTCATCTGTATGCAGAGTGTTGAGGTGAGCAGATTCGTATCGTGAAGCAGACCAGGCGCAGAGAAGTGATCCGCAGCGGAACCACCGTCGAACAGATGGTGCGGGCGATTGCCGACATGATCGTCACAGGTGAAATGCTGCCGGGCGCGAAGTTGGACGAGGTATCGCTCGCGGTTCGTTTCGACGTTTCGCGCACCCCGGTGCGCGAAGCTCTGCGTGAGCTAGGCGCCATGGGATTGGTCGCGCGCGAGCCAAACCGCAGTGCCGTCGTTACCAATGTCACCGAAGCCTATCTGCATTCGATGTTCGAAGCGATGGCGGAACTCGAAGCGATCTGCGCCAGGCTCTCGGCCGAGCGTATGACGGTCGACGAGCGGCGCGCGCTGGAGCTGGAGCATCGGGGATCGATGAGGCTCGTGCATGCCGGCGCGGAAGAAGAATATTCGGCTCACAACACCGAATTCCACACCCGGCTTTATCGTGGCGCGCATAATGATCACGTCTTCGAGATGGTGATGCAGACACGGGCGCGGCTCGCGCCCTTTCGGCGGGCGCAGTTCCGCCTGCCCGGGCGTCTGGCAAAATCCTATGAGGAGCACGGCCGGATCGTCACCGCGATCATGCGCGCTGACGCCGCCGCCGCGGGGCAGGCGGCATATTCCCATGTGGAAATTGTCAGCGATGCCAGCGCGGTATTTGCAACGCCCGGGGAGTAAAGAGGGCGCGACGCCCGAAATCAGGCGCCGCTAAAGCGCGTCGCGATCTTTCAGATTCGCTCCTCGCGCTTTAGGTCCTTGTTTTTACGCATGTCGTTGTCGCAAAACCGTCGCACACTTTTGCGCGACATGCTCTGGGCCCCGCTACGAAGGCGAGAAAACCACGGCCGGCAAACGCCGAAGTTATGTCCCGGCCTCTACTCCGCCGCTTCGATGAAGCGGTGGCGTTCGTAGAGGAACTTCAGCACGGCTTCACGGCATTTGAGATATGTCCGATCGGAGGCGAGTTCGATGCGATGGCGGGGACGGGGCATGGTCACATCGAGCACTTCGCCGATGCGGGCCGCCGGGCCGTTGGTCATCATGCCGATGCGATCGGACAGCAGCACCGCTTCGTCGACGTCATGGGTGATCATCACCATCGTATTGCCAAGCCGGGCGTGGATTTCCATCACCGCGTCCTGCAGATGAGCGCGGGTCAGCGCATCGAGCGCGCCGAAGGGTTCGTCGAGCAGCAGGATCTTCGGCTCCATTGCAAGCGCGCGGGCGATGCCGACGCGCTGTTTCATGCCGCCTGAAATTTCCGAAGGCCGCTTATCCCTGGCATGCGCCATCTGCACGAGATCGAGGTTGGCCATCACCCACTCATGCCGCTCGGCCTTGGTCTTCGTTCGGTTGAAGAGTTTGGAGACGGCGAGATTGACGTTCTCGTAGACCGTCAGCCAGGGCAGCAGCGAGTGGTTCTGGAAGACGACGGCGCGCTCCGGACCGGGTCCGTTGACCTCACGGTTTTCAAGCAACACGGCGCCGGCCGAAACCGGGGTCAGGCCGGCGATGAGGTTGAGCAGGGTGGACTTGCCGCAGCCCGAATGGCCGATGATCGAGACGAATTCGCCTGCGGAAATCGTCAGGTTGATGTCCTTCAGGACCTCGGCGCGCACGCCGCCCCGATCGAAATGTTTGTCGATATGATCAAGCTTCAGATAGGCGTTCATAGGTGCGTTCCTCAGTTGGCCATGGCGCCGCGGGTGATGAGTTTGCCGAGTGCGGCCACCAGCTTGTCGAGGGCGAAGCCGACGATGCCGATATAGGCGAGCGCGACGATGATGTCTGGAAGGCGCGACGAGTTCCATGCGTCCCAGATGAAGAAGCCGATGCCGACGCCGCCCGTCAGCATTTCTGCCGCGACGATGGCGAGCCAGGAGAGGCCGACGCCGATCCTGAGGCCGGTGAAGATGTAAGGCGCTGCCGAAGGCAGCATGATCTTCCAGAAAAACTCGAACTGGTTGAGCCGCAGCACCTCGGCGACATTGCGGTAATCCTGCGGGATATTGCGGACGCCGACGGCGGTGTTGATGATCACCGGCCAGATCGACGTGATGAAGATCACGAAGATCGCCGAGGGGTTGGAATCCTGGAAGGCTGCGAGCGACAGCGGCAGCCAGGCGAGCGGCGGAACCGTACGCAGCACCTGGAAGATCGGATCGAGGCCACGCATCGCCCAGACCGACTGGCCGATGATCGCACCGACGACGACGCCGGTGACCGCTGCAAGCCCAAAGCCATAGAGAACGCGCTGCAGCGAAACGAGCACGCGCCAGCCGAGCCCGATATCCTGGGAACCGTAGTTGAAAAACGGATAGGCGATCAGGTCATAGCTATCCTGCCAGACCCGGTGCGGTGAGGGCAAAGACGCATCCGCCGACGAACAGAGCACCTGCCAGACGAGCAGGATGAGTGCCAGTACGACGAGTGGCGGAACGACGTTGCGAAGTGCGGTCAGTGCCGCTCGACGAAAATCGATCCGCGATCCGTGCTTGCCGGAAAATGGCAGAACCTTTGCCGCCAGCTTGGCAGAGGCGGCCGTGGAGGGATTTTCTTTATTTGCCAGGGCGAACATCAACGCGCTCCTCACGTGAATGAAAGGCCGGCGCGCCCGTTGCGCGCCGGAGCGGGTCAGGAGACAGCCTTGATCGAAAGGCTGTCGAGATAGGCCGAGGGATTTTCAGGGTCGAAGACCTTGCCGTCGAAGAAAGTCTCCTTGCCGCGAGAAGACGATGCGGGGATATCGGCCGCCGCGACGCCGAGATCCTTGGCGGCCTCGCGCCAGATGTCTTCGCGGTTCACCTGGTTGACCAGCGCCTTGATGTCGGTGCTCGCCGGCAGATTTCCCCAACGGATGTTTTCCGTCATGAACCATGTGTCGTGGCTCTTGAACGGGTAGGAGGCGCCGTCCTTCCAGAATTTCATATAGAGGTCGGTGGCCTTGACCTCGCGGCCGTTGCCATAATTGATGTCGCCCTTGAGGCGACCGAGCACGTCCTTCGTCGGAACGTTGAACCATTGGCGCTTGCCGAGAATGTCAGCCATCTCCGCCTTGTTGTCCATGCTTTCGCACCATTGCTGAGCCTCCATGACGGCCATCAGCAGGGCCTTGGCAGCATTGGGATTCTTTTCGATCCAGTCGGCGCGCAGTCCGAGCGCTTTTTCAGGATGACCCTTCCAGAGCTCGCCGGTGGTGGCTGCGGTAAAGCCGATGCCCTGGTTGACGAGCTGCTCATTCCACGGTTCGCCCACACAGAAGACGTCCATGTTGCCGACCTTCATGTTGGCAACCATCTGCGGCGGCGGCACGACGATGGTCGAAACGTCCTTGTTCGGATCAATGCCGCCGGCGGCGAGCCAGTAACGGATCCAGAGGTCATGGGTGCCGCCCGGGAAGGTCATGGCGGCCTTGATCTCCTTGCCCTCCGCCTTCTTTTTCTCGAATGCGGCCTTCAGCTTGGAGGAATCGAGCTGCACGCCGGTTTCGGCATATTCCTTGGCGACGGAAATACCCTGGCTGTCGAGGTTGAGCCGGGCAAGGATCGCCATCGGCACCGGTTTATTGTTCTGCGTCACCTTGCCGGTATGCATGAGATAAGGGAGCGGCGACAGGATATGCGCACCGTCGATGCCGTTTGCCGCGCCGCCCAGCACGAGATTGTCGCGGGTCGCACCCCAGGAGGCCTGTTTGGCCACATCCGTTTCCGGAAGGCCATGCTTGTCGAAAAAGCCCTTTTCCTTGGCGATGATCAGCGGCGCGGAATCCGTGAGCGCGATAAAGCCTAGCTTGACACCTGTCACTTCAGGGCCTGCTCCGGCCGCGAAAGCGCCGGACGGAAAGGCCGTCTTGACAGCGCCGATGAGGGCAGCCGCTGCAGTCGTCTTGAGCATGCCGCGGCGGGTCATGCCGGTTGTAAAAATCCCAGTCTGCAAATTCTTTGTCATGCGCAGGTTCCCTCTGCTGGCTGAATTTGGACACAAAAAAACGCCGCCGGAAATTGCGTCCAGGGGATAGGAGAATCCCGGAGCAAAAACCTTGCGACGTCGGTGTCTATTGTAGGCGCTTATGCCGCGCCTATCTGCGCCGGTCGCCATTGACCGATGCGTCTCAGAACCTGCAAGCAGCGTGCCAATTTCGAGAGGAGATGGTAACGGCATGAAGCAAAAGGAGAAATGCGAAGAATTGACTGATGCCCATTTCTTAGGCTTATTATTTTCTGCTTCCGTTTTGTGCGATTGCTACCGTAATCGCAGCCATGGGAGCGCTCTATTTGTGCAGTGCACGCAATAGGGAAGTCGCGATCACCCAGACCGCATGGCGGATTCTGCCCGTCTCATTCGTCGGTATTGCCACCGGGAAAGCTCAGGAGGGAAAGGTCAATGCGTGGCGATTGCCTCGCCATCCCCTCATTTCATTGCAGCAAAGATACGAGGCCGTAGAACGCCGCCGATATTGCTGCAGCCGCCGGCATCGTGACGATCCAGGCTATCACGATGTTGCCGGCCAATCCCCAGCGCACGGCGGAGACACGACGAGCCGCGCCCACTCCAACGATTGCTCCGGTGATGGTATGCGTCGTCGAAACGGGAATACCGAGCCACGTCGCTCCGAAGAGTGTCAAGGCTCCGCCGGTCTCTGCGCAGAAACCTTGCATGGGGTTGAGCCGGGTGATCTTCGACCCCATGGTATGAACGATCCGCCATCCGCCAAAGAGCGTACCGAGAGCCATTGCCGACTGGCAGGAAATGACCACCCAGAAAGGCACGTAGAATGTCGGGCCGAGATATCCCTGGCTGAACAAGAGCACCGCGATGATGCCCATCGTCTTCTGCGCATCGTTCCCGCCATGGCCAAGCGAATAGAGCGAAGCGGACACAAACTGCATAATGCGAAATGTCCGATCCACCGCAAACGGCGTTTGCCGGACGAATAGCCAGGAGACGGCGAGCACCAGCACCAGGGCAAGCAGGAAGCCGATCGCTGGCGAAAGGAAAATAGCGCCGACCGTCTTTAGAAGGCCGTTCCAGACGATCGAGCTGAAGCCAACCTTTGCCAGACCGGCCCCCACCAGCCCACCGACAAGCGCATGCGACGAGCTGGATGGAATCCCCAAAATCCAGGTAAGAATATTCCAAATGATCGCGCCCATGAGGGCGGCGAAGATCACTTGAGGCGAAACGATCGCAGGATCGATGATGCCGGTCCCCAGTGTCTCGGCCACATGTAGACCGAAGAACAGGAATGCAATGAAATTGAAGAACGCCGCCCAGGCGACCGCATACTGTGGCCGCAGGACGCGGGTCGAGACGATCGTGGCGATCGAATTGGCCGCGTCATGCAGACCATTGAGAAAATCGAAGAACAGGGCGACGACGACCAGGCCGACGAGCAGCGGGAAAGCGAGGGAAGCATCCATCAGACGTTCTCGATGAGAATGCCGCTGATTTCGTTGGCGACATCCTCGAAGCGGTCGACGACTTTCTCCAACTCTCCGTAGATTTGGCTTCCGATCATGTAGGCCATCGCGTTGCCGCCGGGGCCATAACGTAAAAACAGATCCTTCAAGCCCTGGTCGTGGAGTTCATCGGACCGTCCCTCCACTCGGGTGACTTCCTCCGCGATGGCCGCAAGACGCTGCGCATTGGCTCCCAATCTGTCGAGGAGCGGTATCGCTTCCGCAATGAGGTTTGCTGCCTTGACGATTTCGCCGCCCATGTGCTGCATAAGCGGATCGAAGCTCGATTGCTCGAACAAGCGGATCGTCTTGACTGTCTTATGCATCATGTCGATCGCATCATCCATCGACTGGATGAGATCCTTGATGTCGCCGCGGTCGAAAGGCGTGATGAAGCTTCGCCGAACGGCAAGAAGAACCTCGCGCGTGACGTCATCGGCCTCATCTTCCAATGTGACGATACGTTCGCAGTTTTTCTGGACGTCATTGCCTTGCAAGAGTTGATCGAGGGCGTGCGCTGCGGCAACGACAGTTTTCGAGTGCTTGGAAAACATTTCAAAGAATCTGTCTTCCCGTGGCATCAGCTTGCGAAAAATGCTCATCATGCCTGCGAACCTTCCTCGTGCGGCCGATTGTCATAAAAGTGTCATAAACACGCTCAGGCAGTTGAAGCAACAAGCAAATTCGGTAACTCAGTCAATATGACGCCTAGCAAAAAAGGCAGGAAGCCTCGACCGGACAAGTCCCAGCCACTGCTGCGGCAGCTCGCTGCTGTTCCTGAAATGCTGTTCGCCGGTGCATTCCGTCAACAATACGGCGCACTTTGCTTCCGTCACGGCAATGGCGGATCCGAGGTCGAAATCCTGGTGATCACATCGCGCGAGAGCGCACGCTGGGTCATCCCGAAAGGATGGCCGATGAAAGGGAAAAAGCCTTTCGAAGCAGCAGCAATCGAGGCCTGGGAGGAGGCAGGCGTGCGCGGGGTGGTGAAGAAGAGGCCGGTCGGCCGCTATACCTATCTGAAAGAACTCGACAACGGCGATGTGGCGCCCTGTATCGTCGACATGTTTCAGATTGAAGTCACGGAAATCAGCGGCGATTTCAAGGAGCGGGGTCAGCGTATTCTCGAATGGGTCAGCCCGGATGAAGCGGCAAGACGCGTTCGCGAGATCGAACTCAAGTCGCTGCTCGTCCAATTTGAGGCGCGCGGCCGCAAGAAACGCGATCGCGGCTGACCACAGGCTTTTTCGCCGACGCGTTACAGCGCCGCGCGTCTTTTTAGGGAATTATGCAGTAGGCGTTTGATCCCGAAAACCCCTTTCCGCACTATGCCCTATCGCTCGAATGGTTCGCCGAGCGAAGCCACGCCGTTCAGTTTCAGCAGACGACGGTCGGCGGAGATGATGCCGAGCACGATGATCGTGACGAGATATGGCAGGCTCGAGAGCAGTTGCGAGGGAACGTCCAGTCCGGTTGCCTGGGCTGCAAGGCCCATCAGCGAGACCGCGCCGAAGAGGCAGGCGCCGAGGAAGATACGACCGGTGAGCCAAGTCCCGAAGACGACGAGGGCGATGGCGATCCAGCCGCGCCCGGCAATCATTCCATCGGCCCAGAGTGGTGTATAGACTACCGACGCATAGGCGCCGGCGAAGCCGGCCATCGCACYGCCGAAGGCGATGGCGAGGACGCGGACTGAGATTACCGAATAGCCGATGGCGTGAGCGGCCTTCGGGTTCTCGCCGACGGCGCGGACGATGAGGCCAAGCTTGGTGTAGGCAAATATCGCCCACAAGGCCAGCGTCGCGGCGAGTGAAATCCACACGACGATGTCCTGGACGAAAAGGCCGCCGACAACCGGCAGTTCCGAAAGCCCCGGAAGGGCGAGCTTCGGAAGTCCCCTGACTGTGAGGCTTTCATAGGTCTTGCCGAAAAGCGCGGAAAGGCCCTGGCCGAGAATGCCGATGGCAAGGCCCGCTGCCACCTGGTTTGCCCGGAATCCCAGCGTGACGAAGGCGAAGAGCAGCGAAAGGACAGCGCTGCCGAGCCCGGCTGCGACGAAACCCAGGAGATGTCCGCCGCCCTGGTAGACGATAATGAAGGCGAGCACGGCACCGAAGGCCATCAATCCCTCGACCCCGAGGTTGAGGACGCCGGCGCGCTCGGCCACCAGCTCGCCAAGGGCTGCGAGAAGAAACGGTGTCGCAGCCGCAAGCATGCCGGCAAGAATGAACTCGATGGCGTTCATGACGGGCTCCGGTGGGCGGCGCGGCGCCATTCAAGGCGATAGCGCACGAAGGCGACGGCGATCAGATAGGCGAGCAGCAGGCTGCCCTGGAAAACACGGACGGCGGCGATCGGCAGGTTGGCCGAGACCATGGCATTGTCGCCGCCGATATAGATGACCGCCATGACCAGCCCCGAGATCACGATGCCGATCGGATGCAGGCCGCCGAGATAGGCGACGATGATGGCCGCATAGCCATAACCGCTCGCGACCGAACGCTGCAGTTGGCCGAGCGGACCGGCGACTTCGGCAGCCCCGGCAAGGCCGGCTGCAAAGCCGCCGATCAGCAGCGAAAGCCAGATCGCCCAACCTTCCCTGAAGCCGGCGTAGCCGGCAGCCCGCGGTGCCAGACCACCGACCTGCAGCTTGTAGCCGATGAAGCTCTTCTGCATGAAGATCCAGGCCACAACAGACAAAGCGAGCGTAATCAGGAACGAGACATTGACGCGGGTGCCGGCAATCAGGGTCGGCACCATCGCATCATACTGGAACATCACCGACTGGGGGAAGTTGAAGCCGTTCGGATCCTTCCAGGGGCCGAGCAGCAGATAGTTCAGCAGTTGCGCCGCAACGAGGCTCAGCATCAGTGAAACGAGGATCTCGTTGGCGTTAAGGCGCACGCGCCAGAAAGCGGTGAGAGAAGCCCAGAGAGCGCCGCCGATGGCGCCGAGCAGCAGCATTGCCGGCCAGATCCACTGGCCCGTCGCTTGCGGAAACCAGACCGGAATGGCAGAGGCGAAGATCGCACCGAGAATGAACTGGCCTTCGGCGCCGATGTTGAAGACCTTGGCGCGAAAGCCGATCGCCAGCCCCTGGGCGATCAGAAGGAGCGGTCCTGCCTTTAAAAGCACCTCCGAAAATGACGCCCAGGAGAGGAAGGGCTCGAAAAGCATCGCATAAACGACCGCGACAGGGTCGCGGCCCATCAAGATATAAAGGCCAAGGTTGAGCGCGATCGCTATGACAAGTGCCATGACGGGCGCGAGCAAGGTCGCGGCAAGCGAGGCGCGCTCCCGGCGGACCAGGGTGGGAACGAAAGCAAGGGACCAAGCGCTCATTACTGGACTTTCTCGGGCGAGGCTTGTGCCCCGATCATGTATCGGCCGATCTCCTCGGGCTTCGTGTCGCGTGTTGCGAGCGGCGGGCTGAGCCGGCCGTGGTGCAGCACCTGGATGGAATCGCAGAGCTCGAACAGTTCTTCCAGCTCCTCGGAAATGACGAGGATCGCCATGCCCTGATTGCGCAATGCGACCAGACGGCTGCGGATGGCGGATGCAGCGCCGATATCAACGCCCCAGGTCGGCTGCGCCACGAAAAGCAATTTCGGAGACAGCATGATTTCGCGGCCAACGATGAACTTCTGCAGATTGCCGCCGGATAGAGTGCCGGCTTCCGCATCCGGGCCGGGGGTGCGGACATCGTACTGACGGATACAATCCTTGGTGAACGCCAACGCCCGCGCCCTGTCGACGAGACCGTGCCGCAAAAGCTTGAGCGGATGGGCCGTCAGCAGGCTGTTGAGGGTGAGCGACATTTCGGGGACGGCGCCGCGTCCGAGCCGGTCTTCCGGAACGAAGGCAAATCCGAGCGTCCGCCGCGCGGCGGCATCGAGCCTGCCGACATCCATCCCCATCATGTAGATCCGGTCGCGTTGGTCGCGCCCCAGCAGCGCCTCACCTGAAATCAGTGCGGCAAGCTCGCTTTGGCCGTTGCCCGAAATACCGGCGATCCCGAGGATTTCGCCGGCACGCACTTCAAGGCTGATGCCGGAGAGCGGCACGGCAAAGGGATCGTCGGGCTGATAGTCCAAACCGATGATCTCCAGCCGCTTTTCGCCGCCAGACAGTGGCAGCGCCGAGATGGGAGCGGGCATATCGCGGCCGATCATCATGCGGGCAAGGTCATGGGCATCATGTTCGCGCGGATCGACATCCCCGGTCACGCGTCCGCCGCGCAGGATGGTCGCCCGGTCACAGATCGCCCGGATTTCCTCCAACTTGTGGGAAATCAACAGGATGGAAACGCCGCCGTCGCGCAGCCGTCGCAGCGTGTCGAAGAGCTTCTCCACCAGTTGCGGCGGCAGGACGGAGGTGGGCTCGTCGAGGATCAGCAGCTTCGGATTGGTCATCAGGCTTCGGATGATCTCCACCCGTTGCCGCTCGCCGACGGATAGCGCATGCACGTGGGCGAGCGGGTCGACCTCAAGACCGAATTCCCGTCCAAGCGTGCGAATGCGTTCCTTGAGTTCAGCCTTGCGACCCGGCACAACCAGCCGAATATTCTCCAGGACCGTCAGGGTCTCGAACAGCGAAAAGTGCTGGAAGACCATGCCGATGCCGTGGCGCCTCGCCTCGGCGGGGGAGGCGAGGCGCAAGGGCTCTCCTTCCCAGACGACATCTCCGTCGTCCGGTTGCTCGACGCCGTAGATCAGCTTCATCAGCGTCGATTTTCCCGCCCCGTTTTCGCCGAGGATCGCATGGATCGATTGCGGAGCCACGTCCAGATCGACTGCCTGATTGGCGTGGATCTGGCCGTAGCTCTTCGAAATGCCGCGCAGCGACAGGAGCGGGGCGGTCATGACTTATTTCGGCAGCGGCGTCGACACGCCCTTGACGTGCCAATTCATGGCGATGATCTCGGCGTCGGCCATGGTTGCGCCGGATGCGACACCTTCGCTGCCGTCGGCCTTGGTGATCGGCCCGGTGAAGGGCGAGAAGCTGCCGTCGGCGATCTTTACCTCGATCTCCTTGATCTTGGTCATCACGTCAGCTGGAACATCCGGGCTCCAGTCGACCACTTCGACGACCTTGTCGGCGACGCCGAGGAACGCATTGGCGCCCTTGAACGTACCGGCAAGGTGAGCGTCGACCGACGCCTTGAAGAACGGCGACCAGTCCGTCGAGATGCATCCGAGATAGGTTTTCGGTGCGTATTTCTTCATCGAGGAGTTGAGGTTGAAGGCGTAGACGCCGGCTTCCTCGCAGGCCGAAATGACGGACGGCGTGTCCTGGGCGTTGGAGAAGATCACGTCGCACTTCTGCGCGATCAGGGCTTTGGCGGCTTCCTGCTCCTTGGCCGGGTCGAACCAGGAGTTCACCCAGACGACCGAGACCTCGATATCCGGCTTGACGGCCTGGGCGCCGAGGGTGAAGGCGTTGATGGAGGTGATCAGTTCGGGAATCGCAAAGGCGGATACGGAGCCGAGCTTGCCGGTCTTGGAAAGTGCTGCGGCAGCCATGCCGAGCAGATAGGTGCCCTGGAAATATTTGGCGGCAAATGGCGAGAAGTTCGGAGCGACCTGGAAGCCGGAGGCGTGCAGAACCGTGACGCTCGGATCGCGGCGGGCGATCTGCAGGGCGCCGTTCTGATAACCGAAAGAGCCGGCGACCAGGAACTTGTTTCCGTCGGCGACGGTCTTGTTCATGATGCGGTCGGCGTCCGGGCCTTCGGCGATATTCTCAAGCACGGTGACCTTCACCTTGTCGCCGTAAGCGGCCTTGATCGGCTCGAGACCGGCGGCAAGTGCATGCCCCCAGCCGACGTCGCCGATCGGCGACGGGACGACGAGCGTGATGCCGAGCGGTTCGTCGGCGGCCAAAGCAAGACGGCTGCCGAGCACGCCGGCAAGGCCGGTGGCGGCAGCGGCCGTCATTAGGTTTCTGCGGGTCAGTTTGGTCATGTTCTCAGTTCCCTCTTTTGGTTTTTTTAAAATTCCACGGTCGATAGTGCAGCCTCGGCATCGGCAGCCAGCTTGGCCTCGTCGAGACCGGGGAATTCGCCCTTCTGCCAGACGATGCGGCCATTGATCATGGTCATGTCGGTCGCCATACCGATGCCGACGCGGGCAATCAGGCTTAGCGGGTCGTGCCGCGTGCCGACATAATCCATACGGCGAGTGTCGATCGCAAACAGGTCAGCGGCCATGCCGGGCGCCAGCCGGCCGACATCACGCCGGCCGAGCAGGCTGGCACCTCCTGACGTGCCGTAGCCGAGGAAATCGACCGGCGGCGGCACGGGATGGGCACGCCCGGAGGCGACGAGGCACTGCAGCATGTAGGCCGAATGCAGGCAGTGCATCAGGTTGGAATTGTCGTTGGAGGCAGCCCCGTCGCAGCCGAGGCCGACGCGCAGGCCGAAGGCGGCCATGGCGGGAATGTCGGTGACCTCAGCGCCGACCAGATAGACGGGTTCCGGGCAATGCGCGACACCGGTGCCGCTGGCGGCCATCTTCCTGAGTTCGTCATGGGTGAGCTCCCAGCAATGGGCATAGAAGGCATCGGGCCCGGCAAAGCCGAGTTCTTCGAGATAGTCGACCGTGCGCATGCCGTGGCGCGCCTGGATGACCGGGCTTTCGCCTTCGCCGACATGGGTATGCATCATGACGCCGCGATCACGCGCCAGCGCCACCGATTCCACGAAGGTCTCGCGATAGCAATTGACCGGCTGGCAGGGCGCGACCACCACCTGGCGCATGCTGTAGGGGCCGGTATCGTGGTAGGTCTCGATCAGCCGGGCGCAGTCGGCGATGAACTCGTCGGTCGTTTCCAGCATCTCGTCGGGGATGGTCGAGCCTTCCGACTTCGGCAAGGTGTTGCCGCCGCGGCCGGCATGGAAGCGCATGCCGAGCAGCTCGGCCGCTTCGAACTGGCGGTCGATCAGCCGCTTCCCGGCATGCCGGGGGAAATTGTACTGGTGGTCGAAGGCCGTGGTGCAGCCGTGCTTGATCATCTCGGCCATCGCCGTGACGGAGGATTGGTAAAAGCATTCCTCGTTGAGCTGCGAAAAGATCGGGTAGATGCGGTCCAGCCATTCGATCACCGAGAGCTTCGTCCAGTCGAGATCGGCGCGGTTGCGCACGAAGCACTGGAAGAAGTGATGATGGGTGTTGACGAGGCCCGGATAGACAAACCAGCCGGCGGCATCCTGAACGGTCGTGCCGGCAGGCAGTGCGTCCGCCCCCAGATTTTCGCCGATCGCCAGGATCGCCGGACCGCTGGTCAGGAGATCGACATTGCGATGGACGACCGGTCCCTTGCCCTCGTCGACAATCACGGCTGCGCAGTTCTTCAGGAGATATCCAGCCATGTCACGCCTCGCCCGGTTCGATATGAGGTTCGGGCTTCAGCTCGTGCAGCCGGTGAATGCCTGGCATTTCGATAAACTTGTCGAGGGCGCGCAGCGCCCGGGACCAGAGCCGGATGGCGGGATAGGCATCCAGCGTGACGCCCCCATCGGGCGCCAGCGCTACATAGGGAAAGCAGCCGATGTCGGCAATTGTCGGCCGATCGGCGGCGAGGAAGCGCATGCCGCGAAGACCCTGCTCGACAAGCCCGGCTTCAAGCTCGCGAAGCGCGGCGATGCCCAGGGCCTGCAGCGCGCCGATATCGCCCGGCCGCAGCAGCATCTCATGGAGCCGTGCTGCCCCGAGGCTTGCCGTCAGCCGGCCGGAGAACGACAGCCATTGCTGCACCCGTGCCGCTTCCTCGGCCGTACCGCTGCCGAGCCACTCGGGTGCTGCCTTGGCGGCAAGATAGACGAGGATCGCCGACGATTCCGTCAGGATCAGGTCGCCATCCTCCAGGATCGGAATGGAGCCTGCCGGGTTGAGCGCAAGCAGCTCGGGACCGCGATGCTCGGCGCCGGGATGGAAATCCACCGGCCGCAAGTCAAGCTTCACCCCGGTCAGCGCCGCCATCAGACGCACCTTGTAGCAACTGGGCGAGAGAATGTAGTCGTAGAGCTTCATTGCGCCACCAGCTGTGCGCCGTAGGTATAGTTGTGACGCTTCAGCCAGCGCCGGTAGGCGATCGATGTCAGATCGGCCCGCGTCGGGATTTCCATGCCGGGGTCGAGCGGCAGCAGCCGCGGGATCTGGTTTTCGAGGATCGAGCGATCTTGCAGGAAGATCGTCTGCTGGAAGTGGATGAGGTCGGTCATCGCGGTCTCGTCATCGAAGAGCGCCATCCATGGCCAGACGTCGCACAGGTCCTCTGCCAGCGGCTGCACGAAGAGCGTGATGACATCCCATTCGCTCGGGCGCGGCGGGCAGGTCTTGTAAAGCACGGAGCAGGTGGGCGCCGGCACACGGTACATATATTCCGTCGTGATCCCGCCGCTTGCCGATTTGGCGGCCTGCGGCTGGTAGAATTTCACTTGCGTTGCCCAGACCTCGTCTTCTTCCTCGCGGATCTCGACCTTGTAGTTCTGCACCTCGGTGTGCGGCTCCGCGCCGAGAATGTCGGTGTGGACGAAGGGGAAATGGGCGATGTCGAGGAAGTTCTCGACGGCGCGGAGCGGCGAGCAGCGCACTCGCACCACGCCGACATCGACGAAGCGACGGCCGGGCTGGTCAGCCTCGGGAATTGGGAAAAGCTCCTTCTTCGGCTCGCCGAGGGAGGACCAGACATGACCGTAACGCACACGCACCGGCAGAACACGGCCATCGCCGCCCGTCACCTTCGCATTGCCATCGCCATCGCGCGCCACTTCGATCGGCTCGCCCATCAGCGCCGTCTTACGGCCGGCGCTGTCGAGCTGGCTGAAAAGCCCGACCGGATACCATTCGTCGATCATCGCCTGCACGGTCATTGCGCGACCTCCTTTTTCTGAAGATCCTCGGCTCGGCGGCGCAGGCTCTCGGCGACCCGTGAAGCACCGATGCCCGCCTCCGGGCCGGTGTCACCCTTCAGCAGCACATGGATCAACGTCTGTCCGTCTTCCCAAGCGGATAATAGCAGACAGACGGTCCCGGTGGATGCGTCGATCTCGACTAGACCGACATTGCTCGCCTTCGCACCGGCCGCCGCCTCGATCGCCGCGACGCCGGCGAATGCCGTCAGCGAACGCAAGKGAGTGAGGTCATCAAGCCTCGGTGGCTTCGAAGCGGGCGCACCCACAGCCACCCAGATCACGTTATCTGTTTCCTCGACGTCATGGGTGGCGACGCGGATTGTCTCCGGTGGTGTCAGGCCTGGATGAGCCGGAATGCGGAGACAGTTTCCGGCCTGGCCGTAGCTCCAACCGTGATAGATGCAGGAGAGCGTCTCGCCGCGCACGAAGCCGTGAGACAAGCGCATGCCACGATGCGGACAGCGATCCGCCGATGCCGATATGCGCCCCGAAGCGCTACGCCACAGGGCAATCGATCCGGCTGCCGTCCGTGCCGGTATGACGGTTCCGGCCGGCAAATCCCGGGAAAGGGCGACTGGCGTCCAAAAGCCGGTCGTAGGGGATGGCATGACTAGATTTCCCAAACAAAATCATATGCTTGCTGAGCACGCCCTACCTCGCCCTCGAGGCAATTCCGCTCAACCTTATCAGGTTTGCATAATTATTTCGCATTGGCAACATTGAGTAAATAATATGCACGGAGGAAATATCTTACAGCCCGGCACTGGGTCTTTTTGCGCTGAGCGCGGTGCGCTCTATCCTCTCGACCCATACGTCGATGGGCCCGAGAGAGCATCCCATCTCCATCATGTCGATCAGCTCGACCGGCCCAGCAACCTCAAGTTCGATCCGCATGGAACTCGTATGAGATATGGTGTGCGAAAGCCCAAGCTTGGCGGCATGGCGCCGGATCCAGGGAACAAAGGAGGCGACCTCGAGATCACCGACAATCGTCATCCGCTCCAGCAGGTAGCTTGTATCTTGTCGCATGCTCGCCTTGCTTTCCTGCACCACAGCGCCTGAAGGAACTGGGGGAAGGGATCATCGCCAAAGAGAGAATATGGCGTCGGAATTTCCTTTGCAAATCCCTGCGGCAACATACCAATTCCTGCCACCGTATCCCTGCGCGTTGGCGCAGCCTGAGCCGCGCTAGCAACTACCAGTCAGCATTGCGACAAAAGCCGTGACCTTGGACGGACGAAACCGAGCTGCCGGATAGACGACATAAATTCCTCCGGCAGGCAGGGTCCAGTCCGGCAACAATCTTATCAGTCGGCCAGCCTCTATATGCTCTCCAGCCAGAAAATCCGGCAGGACGGATATGCCTGCCCCCGCAAGCGTGGCCGCGAGAACCGCAGGCGTCGAATTGCTCATGAGGCTCTGTTGCATCCGCACGGTTCGCCGGTCGAAATCGCCCTGGATAAACCTCCAGACCACCGGCTCCTTGAGGGCCAGGTTGGCGATAAACGGCTGGCCCGCAGCATCCTCTGGACTGTTCAAACTGCGCGTKGCGAAGAAGCTGGGGGACGCCACAAGAAACTGCCGGAACGAACCGATCCGTCTCGCTTGGTGACTGGAGTCATCGAGCCATCCAACGCGGATCGACAGGTCGATCTGATTGGCGAGCAGATCCATCTTCGTATCAGCGAGCAGAAGCTCGACCCTGCAAGCGGGGTACTTCCGGATAAAGGCCGCAGCAATGGGAGCGATCGTGCTCGCACCATAATCATTGGGCGCAGCAATGCGTAGCATGCCTGTCGGCTCGGCATTTGCGCGGGTGATTTCATCGACAGCGTCCCCGGCTTCGCGGAAAATCAAGACGCAGCGCGCGTAGAGAAGCTTGCCGGCCTCGGTCGGCTCGACGCGTCGTGTTGTCCGGAGAAGCAAGCTAGTTTTCAACTCAGCTTCCAGCCGCGCAACCTGCTGGCTGACGACCGTCTTCGTGATCGCGAGGCGCTCGGCAGCTTTCGTGAACGAGCCGGTATCGACGACGGCTGCAAAATAGGCCAGCCGATTGAGGTTGACAGCCTCCATAGCCTTCTTCCATTTGATTGTAAGTTTTTGACATACTTTCTGTCACATTTAACAATATTTATCACTCAATAGAAGTGCACTATCCGTTGGCCATCGCTTCAAGGATGGTCCGATATGCATCTTACCTATCTCTACGATCCGCTTTGCGGCTGGTGCTATGGTGCGGCGCCCGCGCTCGACAAAATGGCCAAGCTTGACAATCTCACCGTCGAGCTTGGGCCCACCGGGCTTTTCGCGGGCGAAGGCGCGCGTCCGCTGGATGAACGTTTCGCAGCCTATGCCTGGCACAATGACCAGCGGATCAACCGGCTCACCGGACAGGTCTTCAGTCAGCTCTATCGCGATCAGGTTCTCGCGGGCGCAGACGGTATGTTCGACTCCGCCCCTGCGACGCTCGGGATCATTGCGGTCGGGCTAAGGCAACTCGACAGCGAGCGCGAAGCTCTGAAGGCACTTCAAATCGCCCGTTATATTGACGGCCGCAACACCTCGGAGATCGCTGTCGTGGCCGACGTTCTCGATCAGGCCGGATTTTCCGATGCCGCCGCTCGTGTCCGGGCTCCGGACGAGGCTCTGCTCGATATCTATCGCAACAGGATCGGAAAGTCCCGCCAACTCATGGCTGCATTCCGGATGGATGGTGTCCCCGCGCTATTGGTCAGCGACGGCGATAAGCGCCGCGTGCTGCGTAGCGATGCCTTGTTCGGCGGCTTTGACCGACTTGCTGCCGAGCTTCAGGCGGCGTGATCGTTCATTTTCAGCAGACCGTTCCATGAACTACCGACCACCCTGCGGGGGCAACCCTCACGGCAACAGAAAATCGAAACTGGCGAACATCGGAGACAACCATGTATTCAAGGAGAGAAATCATGAAAACCACCCTCGCAGCCGGCGCCGTTGCCGTTTTTGCGCCTGCCGGCCTCGGCAACGCGGCCGGATCAAAGCTGGCCTGGAAGCACTTCCCCGCCGGTCAGAATGGCTTCTTTCGCGCTCCGGTGCTGCTGACCGGCCCCAGCGAAGCGTTGCTGATCGATGGCGGGTTCAGCTATCCCGACGGCCGTGCGCTGGCGGAGGCCATCAAGGCCACCGGCAAGACGCTGACCGCGATTTATGTCAGCCAGTCCGATCCGGACTATTACTTCAGCCTGAAGCCGGTCCTCGAAGCCTTTCCCGCCACAAAAGTGCTGGCCGCTTCCGATACGATTGCAGCGATCAAGGGCAATATCGAGAAAAAGCTTGCCGTTTGGGGGCCGCAGCTCAAGGAGAACGGCCCGCAGACCCTTGCAGACATCGTCATGCCGGAAGCGTTCGACGCTCCAAGCCTCACAGTTGACGGCGAACCAGTCGAGATTGTCGCGGCCGAAGCAGGGTTAAGCAATCGCCGGTACCTGTTCGTGCCATCGCTGAACGCCGTTTTCGGGGGCGTCATGATTTTCTCCGGCGTCCACGTGTGGACGGCCGACACCCAGGCTCCGGAGCAGCGTGCCGCTTGGGTGGCCACCCTCGACAAGATCAGCGCCCGCAAGCCGACGATTGTCGTTCCCGGCCACATGACGCCGGAAGCGGCAACCGATCTGTCCGCCGTCGAGCACACGAAGAGTTATCTGCTCGCTTTCGAGGAAGAACTCGCCAAGGCCGCCGATTCCACCGCGCTGAAGGCCGCCATGGAAGCCCGCTTCCCCGGTCTCGGCATGGGCGTTGCGCTCGACATCGGCTCCAAGGTTGCCAAGGGAGAAATGAAGTGGGGCTGAACGGCCGATCTTCAAACTGATCCGAAGGGCCCGGGAGGGCCCTTCATCTCTGGGAAGGCCGCAAAAGTGGTGATGCAGTCGTCAGGTCCGCATCACATCAAGGCGCTCGAGCCTTTGACAAACTTTGCCAAAATCGGTTATGTTGCCTTCAAATGGAGGGTATCAATGGCCACGATGAACGTATCTCTTCCAGGCCCGATGAAGGATTGGGTGGAGGCCCAGGCCAGGACCGGGCGATATTCGAATGCTAGCGACTACGTGCGCGACCTGATCCGACGCGACCAGACGCGAAACGACAAGATCGCCGCCATGCAAAGCTTCGTCGAGGCCGGGCTCCAAAGTGGTGTCGGCATCCGATCAAAGGATGAACTCTTTGCTGAGGCAATGGCTCGTGCCAACAAGTCATGAGTTTTAAGCTTTCTGCCGAAGCGGAAGATGACATTATTGCGATCGCCGAGCAAAGTGTCCGTATGTTCGGGGCGGGCCAGGCAAAGCGATACCACGATGAACTTTTCGCATTATTTGATCTGATAGCTGTCAATCCACGCATCGCGCGCGAACGGGATGAGATTGATCCGCCCGTTAGAATTCATCCCTTCAAAGCGCATCTAATCGTTTATCGGATCGAAGATGATGAGACAATTTTTGTAATACGAATTCGCCACGCTCATGAAGATTGGGCAAGTGACTCAATTTAGCGCACCTCGGATGGAGCTGTGGATTTGGTAATGCGACCCGATTGGGCGTTCGGCAAGAAGAAGACCTGACCATCAGACCACGCCCTTCTTAAGGATGAAGTTCCCATAGGGGCGCGATTCAGCCGTCTGGATGACTGCAAACGATCGCATGGCGATGGGATAGTATGCAAACCTCTCGACAGGTTGGCTCGCTATCGAACGCCCCWCTGCCTCACTGCAAACCGCGAGGACGTCTTTGTGTACCTCCAGCAACTCGCCTGGCGCGTCAACGGCCTCCATGTGCATCAGAGGCGTTTCAATGAACGTGTCCAAGGGCATCAGCTGAAGGATCCCGCGGACTGCAGTCGGTGCATCGACACCCTCTAAGATGAGAAGCTTTCCGCTCGTGGTTTGGGTCGCCACACGAAAACCGGAGAAGTTTCGATCCACGATTGCCAGTTCGTCGCCGTGACCCATGGAGGCCATGACCCATAACACGTCGGCCGTAATAAACGGCGGCATACCCTTCAGCATGGCATCTCCCTCCCAAGAGATTTCACCGACAAGAACGATGAACGATTAGCAGAAAAAAACGATTGCGCAAACGTTTCGATGGCGCTAGCGTGACCAAATAGCGGATCCTGGGAGAGCCTCTGGAGGTTGGAATTCCGCTTGGGAGGATAGTTTGAAAAACTCTTTTGTGGCGCTGCTGGCGAGAGCTGGAGTGCGCTCATGACGACTATTTCCGAGGTGGCAAAGGCGGCTGGAGTCTCAGTCTCCACGGTTTCGCACGTTCTCAATAAGACGCGCTACGTCTCACCCGAGAAGGTCAAGCTCGTCATCGAGTCCGTGGAGGCGATCGGATACATCCCCAATACAGTCGCTCGCTCGCTCAAACTGTCATCGACAGGCACTGTCGGCCTCGCGATTTCCGCGATTTCGAACCCTTACTTCAGTGACATCATCTGCGCGATTGAGGCCGAGTGTTCCAAACGAGGCTTGATCGCGTTCCTCTGTGACACGCAGGATGATCCGGTCCGGGAGCTGGAACTGATCCAGCATCTGCATCAGCGCCGCGTCGACGGGATTATACTTGCGCCTTCGGGCGATCCTAAAAAAGCGCTGGACTATCTCATCCGGTCCGACCTTCCCTGTGTGCTTGTTGACAGACTGTCGGACAACCGTTTCGACCAGGTCGGGACGGATAACGTCGCCGCAATACGAACGCTCGTCGATCATCTCGTCACGCTGCATCATCGACGGGTTGGGATCATTCTCGGTCAGCCCGGCTTTGCGACGACTGTGGAGCGCGCAAAGGCCTTCCGCGCAGCGATGACGGAGAAGGGAATAGAGGTAGAGGATAATTTAATCAGCGACGGCAATCGCAGCACCGCCGACGCCACGGCTTCGACGCACCGTTTGCTGGGGCTGAAGGAGCCGCCGACAGCGATTCTTGCTTCGAACAATCTGGCGATGATCGGGGCTATGAGGGCTATCCGGGAGCGGAAGCTGCGTGTGCCCGCGGACATTTCTGTACTTGGGATCGATGATTTCGAATGGGCAGATTATTTCGAACCGCGCCTGACGCTGATGGCCCAGCCTTGCGACGAGATTGGCAGGAAGGCGGCGGACTTGCTGATCGAGCGGATAGGCAACAAGCGCCGCCCCCGCGAGACCATTCGACTGTCGCCAGTTTTGCGGGTGCGGGAATCGTGTGGAGAAGCAGCATGAGCCAAGTCGTTCTTTCAGCGAAAGGTGTCGTCAAGCGCTTCGGCGGCGTTCAGGCGCTTCGTGGCGTGGATTTCGACCTACAGGTTGGCGAAATCCATGCGCTGCTTGGTGAAAATGGTGCAGGAAAATCGACGTTGATGAACCTGCTGTCCGGTGTGAATACGCCGGACGAGGGAGAGATCTTCATCGACGGCAAACCGGCGCGATTTCATAGCCCGCGTGATGCACAAGCAGCCGGGATCGCAACGATCTTCCAGGAGCTGGACCTCGTTCCGAGCCTGACAGTGGCTGCCAATCTCTTCCTCGGGCGCGAACTTGTCCATCGGCATGGCATGCTCGATGGCAAGGCGATGCTGCAAGAGGCGCGTAAAAGACTAGAAGCGATCGACCGATCTATCGATCCCGCCCAGTTCGTCAGTGAGCTTTCGATCGGCCAGCGCCAGGTCGTCGCCATCGTCAAGGCGCTTTCCTACGCATCGAGAGCTCTCATCATGGATGAGCCGACGGCTGCCTTGACCGTTGGCGAAGTGGATCGACTGTTCGACATCATGCGTGGCCTGGCATCGTCGGGCGTTGGCATCGTCTATATCTCGCACCGTCTTGAGGAAGTCCCGCAGATCGCTCATCGCGTGACGGTCATGCGCGACGGCAAGGTGGCAGGCGTCACCAAACCGGATGCGCCGCAGGCCGAACTGGTGCAGCTTCTTGTCGGACGTCCTTTGAACGAGCTTTATCCCCGCCGCGCACACAGTGTTGGTGACGTGCTCCTGCGGATGCGACAGGCTTCCTTCCGCCCATACCGCGCGTCGCCAGGGTGGCAGGCGCCAACTAAAGTCGATCTGGATGTTCGGCATGGCGAAATCGTCGGGCTCGCCGGCGTTATGGGGGCGGGTCGAACCGAGCTTTTGAGCGCTCTGTACGGAACAGGAGTGCCCGGCCAATGGCATGGGGACATTACGATTGGTGGCAGGCCGACCAGGCTTAAATCGATCGCGGCTGCTCGCAGGGCAGGACTGGCATTCGTAACCGATGACCGGCGTGGGGCCGGTCTCATGTTGCGTATGTCTGTAGGTCTCAATCTGGTGATGTCGATCATCCGCTGGATATCACCAAAGGGCTTGCTGTCGGCGCGACGCCAAGAGGATGCGATCAAGAGCTCTTTCGGCCAATTCGACATTCGTCCAAAGAATCCCGGCATCGCGGTCGGGGCTCTCTCCGGGGGAAATCAGCAGAAGGTCGTCCTCGCAAAGGAAGTGCTGGGCAATCCGCGCTTGTTGCTTCTCGACGAGCCGACACGTGGCGTCGACGTCGGCGCAAAGGGTGAAATCTACGCCCGCTTGCGCAAGCTGGCTTCAGAGGGATTGGGCATTCTTGTCGCTTCTAGCGAGATGCCCGAACTGATCGGCCTATGCGATCGCATCGTGGTTTTGCGCAACGGCAACAGCGTTGCTGAGTTTTCTGGCGGCGTCGACGAACACGAAGTCCTGGCGGCCGCCAACGGGAGGGAGGCCTGATGTCCGAACAGCAAATCGCATCCAATCCAGCGGTTCAGCCCGCCAAGCGGATTGATCCGCTCGCGGTGTTGGTCCGCTTCCAGAGCTTGATCGGCCTTATACTCGTTTTCGCCGGGGGCATCATTTTCTCCCCGCGTCGGCACGGAGTCATCCTGTTCATTCAACCCGACAACATCGCCAACATCGTCCGCGCGGTGTCCGAAACTGGCATCATCGCGATCGGAATGACCTTCGTGATCATCACCGCCGGGATTGATCTCTCGGTTGGGGCGACACTTGGCCTTGCGAGCGTCGTAACAGCAACATTGATGGTCTCAGGCGGTTTTGGGCTGGTCACGACGGTGCTGGCAGTGCTGCTGATGGGCACTTGTTTCGGGTTGGTCCAGGGAGCGATCTCAAGCAAGTTTCGACTTGAAGCGTTTATCGTCACTCTTGCCGGTTTACAGGCCGCCCGTGGGCTTGCACTCGTTGTGTCGGACAATCAGTACATCAATATTTCCTATGGTGATGGTCCTGGGCTCGCTCCGCCCATCTTTGCCATTCTGGGCGGCCGGCTATTCGGTAACGTCGTTCCCGTTGCCACGATCGTTTTCTTGATCTTTGCCTGCATCGCCACACTGGTGCTGAACACGACGAGGTTCGGCCGTTACGTCTATGCCGTCGGCGGCAACGAGCGCGCCGCCCGTATCTCGGGTGTTCCGGTCTCGGCAATCAAGATCGCCGTTTACGCCATTACCGGATTTGCATCCGCGCTTGCTGGCATCGTCCATGCCGGGCAATTCAATTTTGGCAGTGCCAATGATGGGACCGGATATGAATTGACGGCCATCGCGGCTGTCGTCATCGGCGGAACCAGCCTGTTTGGCGGGTCGGGTTCAATGGTCGGAACAATCGCCGGTACGATCATGCTCGGCGCTTTGGCCAATATATTGCAGCTGAACAACATCACGCCAGCCATGCAGTTGCTTGCGACAGCGGCAATTATCGTTCTGGCGGCAGTCCTTCAATCCCTCGTTCGTCGCCGCGAAGGATTGGGCAGGTAGTGTGGCGGCATCACCCGGAGGGTGGATCCGGGATCAATGTGGAGGAGAAAGTAATGACACAGAATGCACTTCGACTGTCGCATGCCGGGCGCATGGCACTCCTGGCGGGCTCATGCCTTGCTATTGCCAGCGTGGCTCACGCTGCCGATCCGCTCGTGAAGGCTTGCGCCAAGGATGGCGAGTTCGTCATCGGCTTCTCGCAGGCCAACAATGCGGAGCCCTATCGCCAGCACGTCAACGATGAACTGGAGGCCGCCGCCAAGGCAGTCCCGCAGTTCACGCTGCAGATCGCTGACGGCGCGGGCAACGTCAACACTCAGACATCGCAGGTCGACAATTTCATCACCCAAAAGGTTGATCTTCTGTTGATCTCGCCTTTCGAGGCGGCTCCGCTTACGCCCGCCGTCAAGCGGGCAATGGACGCGGGTATCCCGGTCGTCGAACTTGACCGCAAGACGAACGGTGAGGCTGGCAAGGACTACACAGCCTTCATCGGAGGAGATAACTACAAGATCGCGTTGGCCGCCGGCGAATATACGAGCAAGACGCTTCTGCCGGAGGGCGGCGAGGCGGCCGTGCTGCAGGGCCTGCCGAGTTCCACACCGGCCGTCGAACGGCTGAATGGCTTCAAGGATGGCGTGAAATCCAACTCCAAGATCCAGATCGTGGCAGAACAAGCGGCAGACTGGTTGCCGGATAAAGCGCAGACCGCGTTCGCCGCGATGCTGCAGGCTCATCCCGATATCAAGATGGTCTATGCCAGCAACGACATGATGGCGGCGGGTGCACTCCTTGCTGCGAAAGGTGCCGGTAAGAGCGTGAAGATCATCGGCACGGATGGCTTGCCAGGTCCGGCAGGCGGGATCGAGGCCGTCGCAAAGGGCGACTGGTCCGCGACCTTCACATATCCGACAGGAGCCAAGGAAGCGATCGACATGGCTAAGTCGATATTGCTGGACTGCGCATCGTCGGTGCCGGCGACAGTAACGGTCGATACCACCGCCATTACGCCCGACAACGCGAAGCAGATGATGGGTAAGTAAAGCTCCAGACTCAACCCGGCCGGTCGCGTCCGTCCAGCCGGGTTGAATCATATCGATTGGGCTGGCGTGCTCGAACTCTTTCGTCGAGCGCATTCCTAAATAGCAGGAGACCCGCTTCAAGGCGCTATCGTGCTCGCGGCTGTATCGTTCAAGAGTTTTTGACCTCTTCTGTTACAATGCCGGCGGCGTCAGGCGCAAATCTGGCATTGAAAATCAGAGTTTTCCTACCTCTTTCGCATAGTCGATAGCCGCATCGCGGCAATCTCTGTCGTGCCCTGTGCAAGGCCAAGCCGCTGCTCGGCATCACCGACTCCGAGCGCTGGCCATCTTGAAATGACTTGCTGAGCTTTTATCCCACGGGAGAGCTTTCCGAGGAAACAGGCTTGTGCTGTTCCCTCCCAATGCACAGGTCGATAATGGACGAAGCCGGCGCATGATAAAACGCCATGCCCTACAGTTGACGCGAAACGCTTTTTGACGATACGGCAAACGACAGCGGCGAATGCCGGATCGTCGATCGATGGGCGGAAGAACTTCGGAATATGGATTTGAAACGGGCGATGGATTTCTTCTTGGCT
Source organism: Rhizobium sp. 01N447_2 (assembly GCF_056399245.1). NCBI lineage: Bacteria > Pseudomonadati > Pseudomonadota > Alphaproteobacteria > Hyphomicrobiales > Rhizobiaceae > Rhizobium > Rhizobium sp. 01N447_2. The sequence continues at coordinate 49,763 of NZ_JBFTQY010000017.1, read as the reverse complement.
TTGATTGCGTCGGTGATCCTGCTTGTGCCAATCCTTATCGTCGCTCTTTGTGTTCGCCTTACCTCGCCGGGACCGATCCTTTATTGGTCAAAACGTGTCGGCCGTTTCAATCAGATCTTCCTGATGCCGAAGTTTCGCAGCATGCGCGTCAATACACCGACGGTTGCCACGCATCTGCTCGAAAATCCGGATCGGTTTCTGACACCCATCGGCTCGTTTCTGCGCAAATCCAGCCTCGACGAACTGCCACAACTCTGGTGCATTCTTGCGGGGAAGATGAGTTTCGTCGGCCCGCGGCCGGCACTTTACAATCAATATGATCTGATAGAGTTGCGGACGGCCCATGGTGTCGACAAGCTCCTGCCCGGACTAACGGGATGGGCGCAGATCAATGGCCGGGACGAATTGCCGATTCCGGAGAAGGTAAAATTCGATGTCGAATATCTCGAACGTCGCTCGTTCGGCTTCGATATAAGCATCCTCTTTATGACTGCCGAAAAGGTCATCCGCCGTAAGGGAATAAGGCATTAAGCTACCTACTTCTGATAGATCAGCGGTGCGGGAGACTGTGATTTCCGATTATTTCAGTTGCGCTCGTTGGAGAAAATGACAAGAAGGTGGTTGTCTGATTGATCCGCGAGACGCTGGTAAGCAATGCCCGAAAATACCCCCACTGAGACGCCGCGCTCAGGATGGTTCTTAATGCCTATGCAAGCGCTCGTCGCCCCTCTGCTGGCGATGCCGCGGGTTGCCAAACGCGCTCTGGCCTTGCTGCTGGATTCTAGCTTTTGYGTTCTGACGATCTGGCTGGCCTATTGTTTCCGTCTGAACGAATGGACGGTGCTGACCGGCATCCAGTGGTTGCCGGTCTTCGTTTCGCTCTGTATGGCACTTCCCATCTTCATCGTCATGGGCATGTACCGGGCGATCTTCCGTTATGCCAATATGGCTGCTTTCATTACTGTTCTAAAGGCGATCGCCATCTACGGCGTCGCCTTCATGACGATCTTTACCGCCCTCAGCGTCCCCGGTGTCCCGAGAACCGTTGGCATCCTCCAGCCCTTCCTGCTGTTGATTGCCATCGGCCTGTCGAGGTTGAGCATCCGCTACTGGCTCGGGGATGCCTACCAGCGCATCCTTCACAACAATATGCTCGCCAAGGTGCTGATCTATGGGGCAGGGACGGCCKGGCGGCAATTGGCCGGTGCCTTGATCAACAGTGCCGAACTCAATGTCGTCGGCTATCTGGATGATGACCCGCGTCTCAAGGGCGGCATCATGGGTGGTTTGCCGATCTACGACCCCTCGGATCTTCCGGTGCTTGCGGGAGCCCTTGGCGTGCACAATGTGCTTCTTGCTCTTCCGTCTGCATCGCGGCAGCGTCGCAACGAAATCCTGGAACATATCCGTAAAGCCAGGGTCAATGTTCGCACGTTGCCGGATCTCACGGCCCTGGCTCAGGGACGCATCGCCGTCTCCGACATTCGTGAGCTGGAGATTGAAGATCTGCTGGGGAGGGAAGCGGTCGCGCCGCGGCAGGAGTTGCTCGACACGGCGATGCGCAACAAGGTGGTGATGGTCACCGGTGCTGGTGGGTCGATCGGCGGCGAATTATGCCGCCAGATTCTGCGCAACGAGCCTTCCAGCCTGATCCTCCTCGATCAGAACGAGTTTGCGCTTTATAATATCCATGCCGAATTGCGGAAGCTGGCCGAACTGTACAGACACGAAAATCTGCAGATCGTCCCAATCCTCTGTTCCGTCCGCGACCAGGATCGCATGGAACATATCATGCAGAGCTGGCGACCTCAGACGCTCTATCATGCCGCCGCTTACAAGCATGTGCCCCTTGTCGAACACAATGCCGTGGAAGGCATCAAGAACAATGTCATGGGTACGCTGATCACGGCACGCGCAGCGAACAAATGCGGCGTTTCGAATTTCGTGCTGATCAGCACAGACAAGGCCGTGCGGCCGACAAATGTGATGGGCGCCAGCAAGAGGTTGGCGGAGATGGTTCTGCAGGCGCTCGCAGCAGAATCGGCGACCGACAGAACGCGAACGAATTTTTCCATGGTCCGCTTCGGAAACGTCCTCGGCTCCTCCGGATCCGTCGTGCCGCTTTTCCGGCAGCAGATCAAGGACGGCGGCCCCGTTACGCTGACACATCCTGACATAACCCGCTATTTCATGACCATTTCGGAAGCCTCGCAGCTTGTCATCCAGGCCGGCGCGATGGCCGACGGCGGCGATGTTTTCCTGCTCGATATGGGGGAGCCCGTTCGCATTGCAGATCTCGCCCGCAAGATGGTCGAGCTTTCCGGGTTGACCGTCCGCGATGAGAACAATTCCGAAGGCGATATCGAGCTTTCCGTTACCGGTCTTAGGCCCGGCGAGAAGCTCTACGAAGAGCTGTTGATCGGGGATAATCCTGAAACAACCGAACATCCTCGGATTATGAAGGCGCGCGAGGATTTCTTGTCCTGGCCTGAGCTGTCGAAAAGGCTGAACTCGCTCAACGCGGCATTGGACCGGAACGACATGATCGCTGCACGCGCGACGTTGGCGGAGCTTGTTTCCGGCTATTCGTCAACCGGTGAGGTCTCGGATCTGGCTTTCACCGGCGCCGAGCCAATACGTCTGCCTCAGACAATTCAAAGCACGATGTAGGGTCTGCAGGCTCAAGGGGTGCCGGACGTCAGCTCCGAACGACGGGCGCAAAGCACGTGCTGCCGCGATCCACACAAATTAGGGCGACGAGATAGGCGAAGATCGGATCCAAAGCCTTCTGATTGAACATAATGCCAAAGCTGCCCGTTATGACGTAGCTGCTGACAAGCAGAAGAGCGAGCGCAATCGCTAAATCCCGGCCCGGTCCCGCTTCTTTTCTCCACGCGCCTACCACGGGCGTCAGCAACATCAGCGAAAGCGCTGCAATGCCGAAAACGCCGGCGTCGATTCCCGCGGTGAGGAAACCGTTGTGGACATGCGAGTAGGGCAGCTGCGGCCGTATGTTTTCGGGCAGCTCAGCCAAAACCGAAGCCATCCGGTTTTGCGGGCCATAACCCGTCAACGGGTCCTTGCTGATTGCCGATAGTGCGCCTTTGTACAAGGCGAACCGCGCACCGATCGACGTGATCTCGCCGTCACTGCGTTCGAGCGATGTCAGATTCTCCTGAAGCGCCTCGATGCGATGGAGAACCTGGCCGCTGCCCAGGGCGATAAGTCCCGCCAACAGCAAGGAGCTGGTAATAACAAGGCTTCGCAAACTCAGATGGAAGCTGTGTTTGCGAAAATACCAGAGAAAGATGACGACATGGACGGGAATGACCAGCCAGGCCGAGCGCGTTCCCGATAGCAGAACACAGCCTAGRCCGGCGGCATATCCCAATATCGCAATTCTTTGCTCCACGCTTCTGGGAGATTGAACGTTGAGAAGCGCGATGCCGCCGAAAAGAACGCCAATGACGCCCAGGAGTGCAGCGTTCGAAGTCCCGGCCTCTGCCCTCTCCATCAGAAACATGATCTGCAGGAGACTGAAAAGAAAGGTGACGATCATGCCGATGCCTGCGCCGAGGATAAAGAGCGGCACGAGACGGCCATCGGGAGATTGGCGCATCCGCGGCAATATCAGCCAGACCGAAAAGAAAGGCAGGAGCCGGAATATCCAGTCCAGTTCTTCGGAGTAAGGCGGGTTGATGAAGATGCTCGCGATCATCACCAGCGGGTAGATCGACATGCCAATGGCAACCAGCCGGTCGGATCTTGACAGGTTCAAGGCGAGGCTGCCCGTGGCCAGACAGTAGGCGCCCCATACCATCGAGGCCAGCAGGATGAAGGAGTTAAAGTTCGGCGAAAGCCCTGGAAGGATTGCAAAGGCAAAGACCGCAATGCGGTTGTTTCGGTCGAGCGCGCTTCCGGCCTCATTCCCGGGATAAAGCACCGCCATCTTGAGTTGTCTGAAATAATTCACTTTGCCGGTCCTGACCGTGGCCATACCTGCCTCGCTAAGGATCGTGATCACGGCTGTCAAGCGGTGATGAGGATGCAATCTGTGGCTTTATTCGACGTGGTATTCCAGCAACAGGCRTCCAGACGGGCATAGTTCTATACTATGATGGGCGGCAAATGAATGCGAGGGCAAGGTCTGCCTCAACAGAAAACACGTCTGAGGTGCGGGCTTGATTGCTCGTCCAGCAGCCGACGGGCATGCCGCGGAGCGAGATGGCGGCCACATCGGGGTCGGCAGATCTACAGCGCTGCGCGTCTTTTTAGACGCGCAAGGGATGCTGTCGCTCTTTGAAGTGCGGCATGATTTTGTGGTTAAGTGGCTGCCGCTATCGCCAATAGGGGCGTGTCGAACCTTCCGCCGCTGATCGACCGAGGAGATAACCGAGCCCGAATGCCAGAATGCCGGTGCCGAGCAACAGCGCGCTTGCAGTGTGCGGATGCTCTCTAACGCCGGTGGTGACTGCATAAGCCTCACGCTTGATCTCTTTGGCCGCAGACTTCGCGACTTTGGTCAATCCCTCCGGTTGTTCGACGGGCGTTCCGGTGAATCCGGCGTTCAAGTTCTGTTTGTCGACCATGTCCGGGACCTTTCTGTAGTTGGCGCGCGATCTGAGATTGGCGCGAGGCGGAAAGTTCAATCCTGCTCGCGTGTGCCGGGGGAGGCTTCGCGTTGATCGGCGTCCTCGAGATCCGTCTTGACGAGGAATGCATCGGTATGTTCGCGCGAGGCCTCTCGCAGTGCTGCGAGGTTTGGAGGATTGTCGGCTTCACCCTGCTGGGCATCGAGTTCATGCTCGGCGAGAGTCCAGTGATGCCCGTGCTTGCCTTCCGGTCTCCCTTCCTTCTCCCACAGGGAATATGCCCTTTTTCGGATCTCCTCCTCGCGGGCGGCTGCTGGCGACCCACCGCTCTGCCTGTCGCTTTGGTTTGCGGTTCGCCGAGCCATTTTCCGTCCGCCTGCGTCCGCGGCGGGCAGAGCTTCCGGCCGGCCGCCGTCAGCCTTCCCTTCGCTTGTCTTGCGTCGTGCTGGGTTTTTCATGAGCATCTCCTTGGGGATCTCAACCAACTCGGCCGATCTAAGTTCCAAACAAAGAGTGCCTCGGCGCAAGATCGGGCTTCCGATTCCGCGAGGCCTCTGCCGTTCACCCGCGCTTTTACACCGCAATGCCACTCCATGCTTTCGACCGTCCGAGCGTGCGGCCCGCGGGCCGATATGTTCAATTCGCGAAGCGCCGAACCCCCAGCGGCATGTCTTGGCAGGGTGATAAAATTGATATACTAGTATGCCAGAAGTTTTAACATCTCGGTATGTCATGCGCCAGGCATCAGAAACTGAAGTTTTGGTAGCCCCGACGTCGCAGGAGGTCGGGGGCAGGCTGCGCCGCATCACCACGGCCGGCGCCATCTACGATCACCTCTATGCCGACATCGTGTCGCTGCGGATGCCACCCGGCATGCTGCTGCAGGAAAAGCGGATCGCCGATGAATTCGGTGTCAGCCGCACGCCGGTGCGCGAGGCGCTGCTTAGGCTTTCCGAAGGCGGACTGGTCGATATCTACCCGCAGTCGGGCACCGTCGTGTCGCGGGTGCCGGTCCAGGCGATCCCTGAGGCGGTCGTCGTGCGCAAGGCGCTCGAAGGTACGACTGTCGAGACTGCGGCTCTGACCGCCACCGCCGACGATATCGCCCGTCTCGACGCCATCATTGCCCGCCAGCAAGCCCATGCCGCGACCGGCAATGCCTCTAGCTTCCACGAGGAGGACGAGGCCTTCCACGAGGCGATCGCGCAGATATCAGGTTATCCCGGCATCTGGACAATTCTGAAAACGGTCAAGGTGCAGATCGACCGGGCACGGCGGCTGACGTTGCCGGTGCTCGGGCGCATGGATAACGTCGTGCACGAACACATCATTATCCGCGATGCGCTCGCCGCTCACGATGCGCAGGCTGCACGCAGCGCGATGATCCATCACTTAAGCGCCGTCATTCCCGATGTCGACGAACTGCGCGCGCGTTACCCCGATTATTTCTGCTGACGGCAGGCCAACACGAAACGAAAGACTTAGGGAAGGAAGAAAATGCGACAGGGTTGGAGATGGTTCGGACCAGAAGCGCCGGTGACGCTGGATGATGTCCGCCAAACGGGCGCGACGAATATCGTCTCTTCGCTGCATCAGGTGCCGATTGGCAGGGCCTGGACGGAGAAGGAAGTGCGCGAGCGCCAGTCCCTGATCGAGACGACGCCTGGCGACCGCTCGCCGCTCACCTGGTCGGTCGTGGAAAGCATCCCGATCCCCGATGCCGTCAAGCGCAAGGGCGGGGAGGCGAAGGCCGAAATCGAGGCGTGGATCGCCAGTCTCGAAGCGGTCGCCGCCTGCGGCATTCCGATCGTCTGCTATAATTTCATGCCTGTCGTGGACTGGACCCGCACCGACCTCGATTACGTGACGCCGACGGGCGCCACCGCCATGCGCTTCGATCACGAGCGCTTTGCAGCCTTCGATCTCTTCATCCTGGAGCGGCCGGATGCGGCACAGCACTATTCACAGGAGGACCGCGAGCGGGCACGTGTCGTCTTCGAGGCGATGTCGGACGAGGAGATCGCCGACATCACCCGCATCATCACCTCTGCTCTGCCGGGGTCGACTACGGAACCTCTGACCATTCCGGCCTTCCGGGAAAAGCTGGTCGCCTATAGCGGTATCGATGCCGCAAGATTGCGTCGGCACCTGATTGAATTCCTGGAGGCTGTGACGCCGGCTGCCGAAGCGCGCGGTGTCAAGCTGACACTGCATCCCGATGATCCGCCGCGCTCGCTGTTCGGCCTGCCGCGCATCGCCTCGACGGCCGATGATTATGCCGCGCTCTTCGATGCCGTGCCATCGGCGGCGAACGGCATGTGTTATTGCACGGGCAGCCTCGGCGTGCGCGCCGAGAACGACCTGCCGGCGATCGCCCGGCGCTTCGCCTCGCGCATCCACTTCACCCATCTGCGCGCCACGACGCGCGAGGGCGACGGCCGGACGTTTCATGAAAGCGCGCATCTGGAAGGTGACGTCGACATGGTCGCGGTGCTTCAGGAACTGGTGGCGGAAGACCGCCGGCGCAGTCCCGAAAACACCATCGTCTTCCGCTCGGATCATGGCCATCGCATGCTCGACGATCTCGATAAAGTCGTCACACCAGGCTACCCGGCCATCGGCCGCATGCGCGGCCTTGCCGAACTGCGCGGCATTCTGCATGCGCTAGGGGCGCCGCCGACCTGAGGGTGTCCTCGAACGGCATCGTGTGACCTTGGCGAATTGGGCTGCTGCGGGGCAAGCTTCTTCACGCGCCGGCTCGCTCGTAAGAAAAACCAACGCGCTCTGAAGCCCGAGCGATGCTTCAGAGCGCGCAACCTTTCAGGAAAAGATCGGCGCACATCTTCGCCCGCGCCTGGATCGCCTCGATCTTCGGCGGCGGCTCCTGGCGCAGGATCGCCGCGCGCTGCGGCTCCATGGCCATCATGCCGCGCAGCATGCCGCAGGCCAAATGCGGATCGTCGAGTGCAATGAGGCCGCGGTCGACCTGCAGGCGCAGCCAGTTTTCCATCAGCGCATTGGTGCGCAGGATCGCCTGTTCGTAGAAGGACGTAGCGATCTCCGGAAAACGGTCCGACTCGGCGATGACGAGCCGCATGATGGTGACCGTATCTTCTGAAAGTGTCAGCATGCCATAGGCCATCAGCATGCGCTCCAGCCCTTGTCTCAGATCGGCGGCGGCAAGCATCGGGGGATCGAGCGCCAGCAGGAAGCGGCTGATACGCTCGGAGACCACGCTCGCGAAGAGATCGGCCTTTGTCGGGAACAGCCGGTAGAGGGTCTTTGTGGAAACACCAGCCTCCTGGGCGATCGTGGCGATGCTTGCCGCCGCGTAGCCGTTCTCGTGAAACTGAGTATCCGCTGCTTCGACGATCAGGCTCCTGGTGTCGTCGTCACAGCGTATCTGCGGCCTTCCGCGCGGCCTTCTCTCAATTTGTTGATTTTGGACCATGATGATTTTCCAAATTCCCATTGACATCCATTTTATAGTGCATATTTTGGAAAACATCAAGTTTCCTAAATAGGATTTCACTTGAATTCAGAGGCCGCAGCCCAAGAGACGGCGACCCGTCATCCGGAGAGAGACAATGACCATCAAGAAGCTGCATGCCTTGAACAACAATACCGCCGTCGAAACCACCGCCGAAGCCGCTCCCGCAAGCCTCGACGCCGGCAAGCCGCCGCGCATCACTGAGGCCGCCGCCCCCGTTGCCGAAGAAAAGCCCGCCCGCAGGCGCGGCGGCCGCTCCCTGCTTCTCGGCGCCACCGCACTCGCGCTGATCGCCGCGGGTGCCTATTACGGCCATGATTACTGGACGGTCAGCCGCTTCCATATCTCGACCGACGATGCCTATGTGAAGGCCGACAGCAGCACCATCGCTCCGAAGGTTTCCGGCTATCTCGCCGAAGTCCTCGTGGTGGACAACGAGACCGTGAAGGCCGGCCAGCCGCTCGCCCGCATCGACGACCGCGACTTCAGAACGGCCCTTGATCAGGCCAAAGCCGACGTCGCCGCAGCCGAGGCCACCGTCAACGCAAAGCAGGCTTCGCTCGATATCCAGCAGTCGACTATTACTGCAGCCCGCGCGACCGTCGATGTTGACCGCGCCAACGAGACCTTTGCCGAGCAGAACAACAAGCGTTATTCGAACCTTGCCACCAGCGGCTATGCCCCGGTCCAGACGGCGCAACAGGCCGCCTCGCAGATCGCTGCCGCCCAGGCCACCATTATCCGCGACACCGCCTCACTCGACGCCGCCGTCAAGCAGGTCGACCTGTTGAATGCCGAGCTTGCCCAGGCAAAGGCAGCACTTGCGAATAGCCAGGCCGTTCAGCATCAGGCCGAGCTCAACCTTTCCTATGCGACGATATCAGCTCCTGTTGACGGCACCGTCGGCAACCGGACGCTGCGCGTCGGCCAATATGTCCAGGCCGGCACCCAGCTGATGTCGGTCGTGCCGACGACGGCTGCCTATGTCATCRCCAACTACAAGGAAACCCAGCTCACCGACGTCAAGGCCGGCCAGCCTGTCGATATCGAGGTCGATATGTTCCCGGGCCGCACCTATCACGGCCATGTCGATAGCCTCGCGCCGGCAAGCGGCCAGGAATTCGCCCTGCTGCCGCCCGACAACGCCACCGGCAATTTCACCAAGGTCGTCCAGCGCATTCCAGTGAAGATCGTGCTCGACGGCGACGCCGCCGAAAACGGCGACCTGCGCCCCGGCATGTCGGTCCAGCCTAGCATCGACACCAAGAACGACCGCAGCTAGGCCGGGGGACGAGGAGTTCGTGTCATGTCCACCATCGCAGCAACAACAATCGCCCTCCCGCAGCCGAAAACCGGCGCCAGCACCAGGGAATGGATCGCCGTTCTCGCCGGCATGATCGGCGCCTTCATGGCGATCCTCAATATCCAGATCACCAATGCCTCCCTGCTCGACATCGAGGGCGGCATCGGGACGGGTGTCGACAACGGCGCCTGGATCTCGACCTCCTACCTGATCGGCGAGATCGTCGTCATTCCGCTGACGGCCTATTTCAGCAGCGTCTTCTCGTTCCGCCGCTATATCCTCGTCAATTCCGTGCTCTTCCCGCTGTTTTCGATTGGTTGTGCCTTCGCCCATGATCTCGGCACGATGATCGTGCTGCGCGGCCTGCAGGGTTTTGCAGGCGGCGTGTTGATCCCCATGGCCTTCACCATGGTGCTGACCAAGCTGCCGAAACACCAGCAGCCGCTCGGCCTTGCGGCCTTCGCGCTCTCGGTCACCTTCGCACCGGCGATCGGTCCGACCATCGGCGGTTATCTTACCGAAAATTACGGCTGGCAGACGATCTTCTTCATCAACGCCATCCCGAGCGCCATCATGGCGGTCGCCCTTGCCCTGACGCTCGACAAGCAGCCGATGCAGCTCGGCCTGCTGAGGGAAGGTGACTGGGCGGGCATCATCAGCATGGCGATCGGCCTCTCGGCGTTGCAGACGGTGCTCGAAGAAGGCAACAAGGAGGACTGGTTCTCCTCACCCTTCATCGTCAAGCTCAGCATCCTCGCCTTCGTCTTCCTCGTCGCCTTCATCTGGATCGAGCTGACGGTGGAAAAGCCGCTGGTCAAGCTGCGCCTGCTGAAGCAGCGCAACTTCGGCATCGGCGTTGCCGTCAACGTGCTGGTCGGCGTCGCCCTCTTCGGCACCGTCTATATCCTGCCGCAATATCTTGGCCAGGTGCAGCGCTACAATGCCGAGCAGATCGGCAACGTGCTGGCCTGGACCGGCCTGCCGCAGCTGCTTCTGATCCCGCTCGTCCCGATGATGATGAAGCGCTTCGATGCACGTTACATCGGCTTCCTCGGCATCTCGATCTTCGCGATCAGCTGCTTCATGAACATTACGCTGTCGGCCGATACCGCAGGCGACCAGTTCTGGATTCCGAACATTGTTCGCGCCATCGGCCAAGCCCTGGTGCTGACGCCGATCACCGCCATCACCACCGCCGGCATCGCCCCTTCGGATGCTGCCGCCGCCTCGGGCCTGACCAACATGCTGCGCAATCTCGGCGGCGCCGTCGGCACGGCAACACTCGGCACGGTGCTGACCAAACGCGAGCAGTTCCACTCGAACATCATCGGCCAGTCGGTGACGCTCGGCCGTGACGAAGTTCGCACCCGTCTCGACCAATTGACCGGCTACTTCCTGCAGCATGGTGTTTCCGACCATGCCGTCGCAGCCCAGAAAGCGGTCGTGGCGCTTGGCCAGGTCGTCAAACGCCAGGCCCTCATCCTCGGCTTTGCCGATACTTTCGCCGTCATCGGCGTGGTTCTTGCCATTGCAGCCGTCGCCCTGCTGCTCACCCAAAAACCGCGGGCCGGCGGTGGCGCCGGCGCTCACTGAAACTAGCGCTCACCGGACTTCCCGGCGAGCGCCTTCTGCTGTCTTTTATTGCGGGATTTCGACCGTGAAGGAAAAGCTCGCCACGGCGCCCGGCGCCAGGATCGTGGTCGATGGCCTCTTCGATAGCTCGCTGGAGCCCCCGGCTTCCGCGGCCGTTCCATGCCAAGGCTCGATGCAGAGGAAGGGCGCTCCCGGCTTGGTCCACAGCGCAAGGTTGGGCAGGTTTTCGAAATGGAAGTGCATGGTGGGCCCGCCTTCGGCGCCGTAACTCAAGCCTTCGCCCGCACCACGCGGGAAGATCATCGCATCCTGCTCGAACATCGAATGATCGAGCACCAGCCGGCCGGCATCGAATGGCGAGGGTAGGGGCGCGGGATTGATGAGACCACCTCCCAGCCGCACCAGTGCCGGCTCGCCTTCATTGTCGAGCATGACGATATGGTCGCGGCCGGCAGCACCGGGCAATGGCCATGCGAAGGCCGAATGGAAGCCGAGGCCGAACGGCATCGGCTTCGGGTCCCGATTGATGACCTCCGCCGTKACCGTCAACGCGCGGCCCTCGACCGCATGCACGACGGCCAGCTGAAATTCGAACGGATAGACCGCTCGCGTCGCATCCGAGGCGACCAATTCGAACCGGCACATCGTCTCGGAGGAGGCCGCAAGCGCGAATTCGCTGCGGCGGGCAAAACCATGCTGGGACATCGGATAGACCGTGCCGTCGATCGCGATCTTGTCATCAGGCGCCTTGCCGACGATCGGAAACAGGATCGGAGACCGCCCGGTCCAGAAGGCCGCGTCACCGGTCCATAACCACGAGCGTCCGTCGCTTGACCTGAGCGCCTGCATCTCGGCGCCGAGGGAGGAGACATCGACGGTGAGATCCTGATTCCCGATCCGGATGGAGATTGGCATCGCGTTTCCCTTTCGAATTGGTGCGGCACCAAGCCATACCGTTCCGCACGGGGGATTTCCACCCAATAGAGAGGCGGGACGGCAGCACAGCAGCCGCTGCCCTCGTCATTTCCTGATCGCGCCCAATCTCGCGATCACTTCGTTCGGGATGCCGTAGCGCTGGATGGCGTCGCGGTTGTTCCGCAAGCCGCAGATCTCGCGCTGGATGAAGAACGCCCAGACGGCGTCGGATGCGTCGTTGAGAAGCCTCTCGCGGTCTTCGCCGCTCTGGCGGTCGGCAGTCCAGGCCTTCAGGGCGGCAAGGGCAGTCTCCACCTTCAGCCCGTGACGTCCGAGCGAATCCGCGCGTTCCGACATCAACTCGTATTCGAGGACGTTGAAGCCGTTTCTATCCTGCTCGGATTGTCTGAAGGATTGCGGCGGACGAACGCTCATTGGCACAGGTCTCCGTTGGCGCGAGCCACAATATTAGCCAATCCGGCCCAAAATTAAAGAAGGTGACTATGATATCGTCCGAAAACCGCTCACAGTTTCAGCATCATGCTCCTGACATGGAGAGGGTGGGAAACAGGGCTATCCCCCGGTTTCCCCGCATGGCATAAGCGCGCTAAAATCTCCTTCTCCAGGCTCCCGCGCAAACCATGATCCGTATCGAAAATATCAGCAAGCAGCTCAGCCACCGCATCCTCTTCATCGAGGCGTCCGCAGCGCTCAACAGAGGCGAGAAGATCGGTCTCGTCGGCCCGAACGGCGCCGGCAAGACGACCGTCTTCCGGATGATCAACGGCGAGGAGCAGCCCGACGAGGGGCAGGTCTCCTGCGAGAAGGGCGTCACCATCGGCTATTTCAACCAGGATGTCGGCGAAATGGCCGGCCACAGCGCCGTCGCCGAGGTGATGAATGGCGCAGGTCCTGTCAGCATCGTTGCCGGCGAATTGCGCGAGCTCGAGGCGGCCATGGCCGATCCCGAACAGGCCGATAACATGGAGGAGATCATCGAGCGCTACGGCGAGGTGCAGGCGCGCTACGAGGAGCTGGACGGTTATGCGCTCGAGGGCCGCGCCCGCGAAGTGCTCGCGGGCCTGAGCTTCAGCCAGGAGATGATGGACGGCGATGTCGGCGCGCTGTCGGGCGGCTGGAAGATGCGCGTGGCGCTCGCCCGCATTCTCCTCATGCGCCCCGACGTCATGCTGCTTGACGAGCCGAGCAACCATCTGGATCTGGAAAGCCTGATCTGGCTGGAGGAATTTCTGAAAGGTTACGAGGGCGCGCTGCTGATGACCTCGCACGACCGCGAGTTCATGAACCGCATCGTCACCAAAATCATCGAAATCGACGGCGGCACGCTGACGGCCTATTCCGGCGACTACGAATTCTACGAGCAGCAGCGGGCGCAGAACGAGAAACAGCAGCAGGCCCAGTTCGAACGCCAGCAGGCGATGCTCGCCAAGGAAATCAAGTTCATCGAGCGGTTCAAGGCACGCGCCTCGCATGCCTCGCAGGTGCAGAGCCGCGTGAAGAAACTGGAGAAGATCGACCGGGTGGAGCCGCCCAAGCGCCGCCAGATCGTTTCCTTCGAGTTCCAGCCGGCGCCGCGCTCCGGCGAGGACGTGGTCAACCTGAAGAACGTCCACAAGAAATACGGCAGCCGCAGCATCTATGAGGGGCTCGACTTCGTCGTGCGGCGGCGGGAGCGCTGGTGCATCATGGGCATCAACGGCGCCGGCAAATCGACGCTGCTGAAGCTGGTGACGGGTTCCACCGCGCCAGACCAGGGCAGCGTTGCGCTCGGCGCCAGCGTCAAGATGGGCTATTTCGCCCAGCACGCCATGGATATTCTCGATGGCGAACGCACCGTCTTCCAGATGCTGGAAGACCAGTTTCCCCAGGCGGGGCAGGGGCCTTTGCGCGCGCTGGCCGGCTGCTTCGGCTTCTCCGGCGACGATGTCGAGAAGCGGTGCCGGGTCCTATCCGGCGGCGAGAAGGCGCGGCTGGTCATGGCGATCATGCTGTTCGACCCGCCGAACCTGCTCGTGCTCGACGAGCCGACGAACCATCTCGACCTCGACACCAAGGAAATGCTGATCAAGGCGCTGTCGCAATATGAGGGCACCATGCTCTTCGTCTCGCACGACCGGCATTTCCTGGCAGCACTCTCCAACCGGGTGCTGGAACTGACGCCCGAGGGTGTCCACCAATATGGCGGCGGCTACACGGAATATGTGGCTCGCACCGGCCACGAGGCGCCCGGCCTCAGGAGCTGACGGCTTTTTTTTGCGGCGGCATGTCGAAACCGTGAGGCTCGAAGCGACCAGCAGAGAGCCGGCCGGCGCTATCGACTGAATGGCCGGAGCAACGGAGGAAGAGATGTCCATGCTGTTAGACAGGATCGAGGTTATCACCCTGTTCGTCGATGATATCGACGAAGCCAAAGCCTTCTACCAGAAGGTCTTTGCACCTGCGTCCGTCTATGAGGACGCGGTGTCCTCGGTGCTGAAATTCTCAGGGACGATGGTCAACCTGCTCAGGGCGACGGAAGCGCCGCAACTGGTCGAGCCATCGGCGGTGGCGGCACCGGGTTCCGGCGCGCGCATCCTGCTGACGATCAGGGTCGATGACGTCGATGCGGTCTGTGCGGAGCTGCGCAAACTTGGCGTCACCCTGCTCAATGGTCCCATCGATCGTCCCTGGGGCCGCCGCACCGCGGCCTTCGCCGATCCGTCGGGCCATGTCTGGGAAATCGCGCAAGAACTGCATTAGGCTGTGGTCGCCAAGGACGAAAGTCGGCTCAATGGTGGATATTGCGACCGCCTTGCCACGATGATGACCAAATTCCGTGGTGTTCGGAACCCTCTTCATGCAATCGGGGACGGGCGCATCCGCATGGACTGGATCAATCGCTATATCGATCAGCCGCTACTGCACGGCGCGGCGGGCTTGCTGCGCAGCTGGCACATCCGCACGCGGCAGCCGCCGGAGCTGCTGGAGCCGACATGGAATCTCGTCGTGCTCTCCTTTCTGTTCTTTGCGAGCGGGCAGGTCATGTCGGGCAAGCCTTTCGCACTCAGCGTCGTCGCCCTGATCATGCTGGCGCTGCCTTCCGCGCGAAAACTGCTTTCGGCGGTAAAGGCACGAGGAAGCGCCTATGGCGCCCGGGAATACAAGTCGCTGAGAGCACGTGCCATCGCCAAACGCGAGGCGGAGTGGTCGGTGCGGATCATTGTTCTCTTCGCATCCGCCTGCCTTCCCTTCATCGCCCGTATCGACGATCCGGTGGGAGCCTATTTCTTGCTGGGCGCGAGTGTCTGGTTCGTGCTGACCGGACCGCTCAAGACCTATCTCGATGCCGCCGAGCCTCCCGAGCCGACTGAAGGCGACCGGATGTACAAAGGCGTGTTTCATTTCGGCTGAATAAGCTTATCCGAAGACCGGTGCACCGCCTCAAGGCGGGCAGGGAACCAAACCGGGCCGTCTCCGTTATCTCCGCAGCAAACGCAAAGGAGATCGCGATGCTTTATTACGCTCTGGTATTTCTCGTTGTGGCCTTGATTGCCGGCGTCCTCGGATTTGGCGGCATCGCAGGCGCTTCAGCTTCTATTGCCCAGGTTCTGTTCTTCATTTTCCTGGTGCTGTTCGTCGTATCGCTCGTCATGCGGCTGATGCGAAAAGTATGACGCGGACAGATCGAGCGTTAAAAACCCGGCGAAACACTTCGCCGGGTTTTTCTGTACCGTTGCATTTCATTGACTATTGAAGGTTTCCGTTCCGGTCGTGGTCGGCCGTCGCGAAATCCGCCATCACCCGCTGCATGAACTCGCTTTTGTTGATGCGGCCGTCATGGTTGGCGTCCGTCAGGGTGAATTGCTCGACGGACAGGATCTGCACCGTCTCGCCGGCCTGCAGGTTTCCGTCCTTGTTCTTGTCGAGGCTGACAAAAGCCGTGCCCATGAAGGTTTCGTATTCCGAGCGGTCGATCGTCTTGCTGGTATTTGCGTCAAGCCGGTCCATCTGGCCCTGATACATCGATCCGGGCTGTTGCGGCTGCGGTTGCTGCGCCATTGCGCCAACGCATTGGCACAATATGAATGTGGTCACCAAAGCCAAGGTTTTCATCGCGTGATCTCCCTCCCGAATTAGCGGCAAGCCAGCCGGTTGCCGACGTAACCGCCGCCGCCGATGCCGGCGCCGACAGCAAGTACCTGCCCGGTTCCGGCGCCGATCGTGCTGCCGATCAAGCCACCGACAATCGCGCCGCCGACGGTTCCCGCGATGCAGCCGAATTCGGAATTACGATCCGAGACGGCCGGCGACGTCGGCCCGGACTGGCAGGCGGAGACGGCAAGGCATCCCGCCAGTATGATATTTGTCCTGCGTATGCGCATCTTTCCCTCCCGATAAATTGCCCGCTATCTCCAATAGAGATCGGCGGGCGTGCGATTGTCCGGCCCCCGCGAAAATATCGCCTGATTATATTTCTCAAATTCAGACTTAGTTTCTGTTCGAACAGAAGCAGAATTCCGGAAAACAAGCGGAAATTCTGCGGCAATGCCAAGACATCATGCCGTTTCCTCTCCAGTTACAGTGTCGCATGGAGAGTATTTCAAAAATAGTACAGCTATCTATACGGCATGGCAACCTGCGCGATCATCGATTGCCTATGCAAATAGGGGTCCCTGCGATGTGCATGATACCGCTCGTTGAGAGTTGACAGCGATCAGGATCGTGCCTTTCCGGCAACCATCGCTGACAACATCGTGAAATAACCGGATGACGCGAAAAGATGCCTTCGAAATGTCCCAATGGGGGCTGAACCGTGACTGTGTTTGTCGCTAGCGCCCTCCCACGCGCTTTGACAGGCGATGCGTAAATGATGCCGGTTCGGGATCCGTTTTGCGGTTCCGTCCGTTATCTGTTGCCGAATCTGGTGGCGAGTAGCCGGGTATGCTCCCGTCACGATTTGAGAAGGAGAGACTTATGAAGAAAATTGTTGCGACGGCGTTTGCCGCGGTATCGTTGACGCTTGTTGGCGCAGGGGCGGTCAATGCCGCTGACCTCGTCACGAGGACATATGAAGAGCCGGACCTGCGCAATGGCGTGAAAATCGGCTACCTCACCTGCGATATTGGTGGCGGCACGGGTTATGTGCTTGGTTCATCCAAGGAAGCTGATTGCATCTTTCAGTCGATTGTCGGCAACGAACTTTCGGATCGTTATACCGGCGAAGTGAGAAAACTTGGCATCGACCTCGGCTTCACCACGCGCAGCCGCTTGATCTGGGCGGTGTTTGCGCCGACGGCCGGCTATCACCGCGGATCGCTCGCCGGCCTCTATGTCGGCGCCACCGCCGAAGCAACGCTCGGCGCCGGTGTCGGCGCCAATCTCCTGATTGGCGGCACCTCCGGTTCGATCCATCTGCAGACGGTCAGCCTCACCGGTCAGCTCGGCCTCAACGTTGCGGCCGGCAGTGCCTCGATGACGCTGACGGCAGCGAATTGATATGCCTTTTGGCGCCTCCTGCCGCAGGGCGGCAAGGGGGCGCCCACCTCTTCTGAGGAGCGATTTTGCGCCCTCGCACGCCCAAGCCGGATCACGACATCATGGATATTCGAATAGCAACGCCCGACGAGGACGAGGTCTTGGTGGGGCACTATCTGAAGATCTGGGACAGCTACGGCACACCACCGGAACACTACAGGCCAGATGCAGCGGCACGGATCTTGTCGTTCATCAGAAGCGGTCGCGATGAGCGCCGGCTGACCTCGTTCCTTGCCATCGTCGACGGTGACATTGCCGGTTCCGCATCCTGCCAGCTGCACCAATCGCCGTTTCCGGAGGTCATCCGGCCGGAACAGCGGCTGCACGGTTACATATGGTCCATCTATGTCGGAGACGCTTTCCGCCGGCGCGGCATCGCACTGGCGCTGACCAACAAGGCTGTCGACTATCTGAAGTCGATTGGCTGCACCACCGTCGTCATTCATGCCTCGGATCCAGGCGAACCCGTGGTAATCCCCCCATTCTTAACGGGGCTCAGCAGTAGAAATCACGCGGCCATTTTCAGTTTCTGTGCGGGCGTTATGCCGCCGATGCCCATATTGGGCCGTTCGTTGTTGTAGGTCCATAGCCACTGCGTGGCGAATTCCTGCGCCTCCTCGATGCTTTCAATGATGTACTGGTCAAGCCATTCATGTCGGACGGTGCGGTTGTAGCGCTCGACATAGGCATTCTGTTGCGGCTTTCCGGGCTGGATGTGGCTCAAAGCAATTCCTTGCGTTGCTGCCCATTCCATCAGTTTGCCACTGACATACTCAGGTCCGTTGTCCACACGAATGGCGAATGGTCTGCCTCGCCATTCAATGATCTGGTTCAGGCTGCGGATGACGCGTTCAGCAGGCAGCGAAAAGTCCACCTCAATGCCCAGCCCCTCGCGATTGAAGTCGTCCAGGACATTCAACAGCCGGAATTGCCTGCCGTCTTCCAAACGATCCGCCATGAAATCCATTGACCAGACCAGGTTCGGCGCATCCGGCACAGTCAGAGCGTCGGGCTTGTCCCGCTTCAAACGCTTGCGTGGCTTGATCCTGAGGTTCAACTCCAGCTCACGGTAGATGCGGTATACGCGCTTGTGGTTCCAGCGATGTCCTCGGACATTCCGCAGGTAAAGGAAGCACAGGCCAAAGCCCCAAGTCTTCTTTGCCCGCGTCAGTCCGATCAGGAGATCGGCGATCTGCTCGTTCTCGTCGTTCAGCTTGGCGCTGTAACGATAGCAGGTCTCGCTGACCTCGAAGGTGCGGCAGGCAAGCGCAATGCTCACCCCGTGCAACGCCACTGCTTTCCCGGCCATCTCTCGGCGTTGAGACGGCCGTGTTATTTTTTTCCCAAGGCTTCCTTCAGCAGTTCTGCCTGCATGCTCATCTCGGCATACATCTTCTTCAGCCGCCGGTTCTCATCCTCCAGAGCCTTCATCTGGCTGATCATCGAGGCGTCCATGCCGCCATACTTCGAACGCCACTTGTAAAAGCTAGCAGTGCTCATCCCGTGTTCCCGGCATAACTCCGGCACAGGAACGCCGCCTTCTGCTTGGCGCAGGATGGCAAGGATTTGGGGTTCGCTGAATCTGCTCGTCTTCATCAAAATCTCCTCGATCATAAAGCCCGAGAAAATTCTACTTTTGAAGCCCGTTAATTTGCGGGGGGATTACCCCGTCTATCGGGCCGCTGGTTTCGAACTGGCGAAGGAAATGCGCCTGAAGATTTCGGAGGGGTAGCGACCAGCGATGGCCGAAGCCGCCGCTGGGCTTTTGGCCTACGCTTTCACCCTACCGGGTGCGACAAAGGCGGCAATCGTTGTCTCGTCATGGCCGGCCTCGCGCAGAAAGCGGCTGGCGAATTCGATGGCAGGGCTTTTAAGCGCATCGTCCGGTCTAATCAGGTGAAAGGCCACATGGTAATCGAGCGTCCGCTCCGACACGGCAACGACGCGCCCGGCCGCCAGCGCGGCATCCGACAGCGGCGGGCGCGCGAGCGCGATGCCGAGCCCCTGCGCACAGGCATCGATCACCAAATTATAGTCCTCGAAGCGCCGGTCGTGGCCGCGCGGCGTATAGTCGACACCCTCACGGGCGAGCCAGCGGCGCCAGCCTTCAATATTCGAATCATGCAGGATTGGCATCTCGAGTAGCGAAAGGGCATCGGAGCGCTGCCCGAGCCGGTCCGCCAGCATCGGGGCGGCGATCGGAAACGATTTCTCCTGCCAGAGCGGCAGGGCACGCACGCCGGCCCACGGCCCCTTGCCGCAACGAATGGCGAGATCCGTGCCTTCGCCGAAATCCGCCAGCCGGTGTTCGAGCGTCAGCTCGACATGCAGCTCGTTTCCTTCGAGCTTCGGCAGGCGCTGAAACAGCCATAGAGAGGCGACGGAGGGCGTCACCGAAAGGCGCACCACCACCTTGTTACGACGAGGCAGCCAGCGCTCGCCGCTATTGCCGAGGAGCGCAAGTGCCTCCTCCGCCCGCGCGAAGAACCGCATACCTTCCGGCGTCAGGCGCACGCCCCGGGCTTCGCGCGCAAACAGGCGCACACCCATCCAGCGCTCCAGGCGCGAGACCTGCCGAGATACCGCCCCGTGGGTGATGCCGCTTTCCTCCGCCGCGGCCGAAAACGATCCGAGCCGGGCGGCACGGGCAAAGGTCTCGAGCGTATCGAGCGGCGGAAGCACTGGCGAGCTGTGAACCATACGCACATTTGATCATCGATTGCGATGCTTTTCAAGCACTCATCGAAGGCCTAATCCACTGTCGCAGGAACATATGGAGGCGAAAATGAGCATGGCAGCAAGCGCACCGATTTCGACGAAACAGCAAGGCGGGTTTGATCTGGTGGCCTTTTCGGCGATCCTCGTCACCATCCTCTTCTGGGCGTCCTCCTTCGTGGTGATCCGTATCTGCCTCGGACCGCTGACGCCGATCGAACTGGCGACGGCCCGCTATGTGGCAGCCGGCGTCATCGCCCTCGTCTATCTCGTTATCTACCGGCCGATGCCGGAAAAACGCGATTTCGTCCGCCTCTCCGTTGCTGCCGTGCTTTTCATTGCCGCCTATGCGGTTCTGCTGAACACTGGCGAGCAGACCGTTGCGGCGGGACCGGCGAGCTTCATCATCAACACCATGCCCGTCTTCACCGCCCTCATTGCCACATTCGCACTCGGCGAGCGCTTCGGCCGCTGGGGCTGGGCCGGCACCGCGGTTTCCTTCGGCGGCGTGGCGCTGATTGCGGTCGCCTCCGACGGCGGTTTCAAGCTCGATCCAAATGCCGTCCTCATCCTTGGCGCAGCGCTTTGCTCAGCGATCGCCAGCGTGTTGCAGAAGCCGCTGCTCGGGCGGCTGCCGGCGCTTGCCGTCACTGCCTGGATCCTGCTGATCGGTTCCGTGCCGCTGTTTCCAGCCGTTCCGGCGACGATCCAGGCGCTGGCCGCCGCACCGGCGGAAGTGAACTGGGGCGTTGCCTATCTGGTCATCTTCCCGACCGCGATCGGCTACCTCACCTGGGCGATCGCCCTGAAGCGGCTGACGGCCGCCCGCGCCTCGAATTTCCTCTACGGCGTTCCGCCGGTCGCCACGCTGATCGGGTTCGTCTGGCTGGGCGAAACACCGACCGTGCTCGGCGCAATCGGCGGCGTCATGGCAATCTTCGGCGTGCTGGTCGTCAACGTCATGCGGAAGCGGTAGCGTCAAATTCGGGCGGTGAAGGCGGATTGATAACAGTTAGGCATTGCGCCGCCGTTCGCTTTCTTTAAAACGAAAGCAGATCGAAAGGCGCACGCTCATGTTTTTGACCGACCGGCAAACCGAAATCGTGGCGATTGCGAAATCGAGCGGCAGGGTTCTGGTCGAGGAGCTCGCCTCCCGCTTTTCGGTGACGCCGCAGACGATCCGCAAGGACCTGAACGATCTCTGCGATGCCGGTTCGGACGGCGGGATCGTCGGTGAGGCGGCCGTCGATTTCATCCGCCAGTTCAAGGTCGACTATGCCGTAATCGGCGCGTCGGCGATCGATATTGACGGCGCGCTTCTCGACTACGATTTTCGCGAAGTGAAGGTCGCTCAAGCGATCATCGCCAATGCCCGACATGTCATTCTCGTTGCCGATTCGACGAAGTTTGAACGCACCGCACCAGTCAGGATCGGCCAGCTTTCCCAGGTTCATACCTTCATCACCGATCACTGTCCGGTGCCGTCGATCCGCAATCTCTGCCTCGAAAACAATGTGAAACTAATCGAAACCAACGGCAGATTTCGCTAGACAGCCACCTCCACCAAACATTCGTTTGACATTCGGATCTCTTTCGTTTTAACTGATGTCACTTTCGCAATTGCGCAAATTTTGTGCGATGCGAAATCGACAGCGGGCTCGGAGGGGGAATTGGGCCGAAATATTCACGACATATTCGTCATCGGCGGCGGCATCAACGGTTGCGGTATTGCACGCGATGCCGTTGGGCGTGGCTATTCGGTGGCGCTGGCGGAGATGAACGATTTCGCCTCGGGCACCTCGTCGGGCGCCACCAAGCTGATCCATGGCGGCCTGCGTTACCTCGAGCATTACGAGTTTCGTCTGGTGCGTGAATCGTTGATGGAACGCGAGATCCTCTGGGCGATGGCGCCGCACATCATCTGGCCGCTGCGTTTCGTGCTGCCCTACCACAAGGGCGGCATCCGTCCGGCCTGGCTGATCCGGCTCGGCCTCTTCCTCTACGATCATCTCGGCGGTCGCAAGCTGCTGCCGCCGACATCCGTGCTCGACATGCGCCGCGATCCGGCCGGCAAGCCGCTGAAGGCGCTGTTTTCCAAGGCCTTCGAATATTCCGACGGCTGGGTCGACGATGCCCGCATGGTGGTGCTGAACGCCCGCGACGCCGCCGACAAAGGGGCAACGATCATGCCGCGCACCAAGGTGGTGTCGGCAAGGCGCGAGAACGGCCTGTGGCATATCGAGACCACCGATACCCTCACCGGCCGCAATGACAGCCATCAGGCGCGCATGCTGGTCAATGCCGCCGGTCCCTGGGTCGATCATGTCATCCGTTCCGCCTTCGGCCAGAACGAAGCCCACCATGTCCGCCTCGTCCAGGGCAGCCACATCGTCGTGAAGAAGAAGTTCGACGATGTGAGAGCCTATTTCTTCCAAAATCCCGACAACCGCATCATCTTCGCCATCCCCTACGAGGGCGACTTCACCCTGATCGGCACCACGGATCGCGATTACACCGCCGATCCCAAGGATGTCAGGATTTCGGAGGAGGAGACGGTCTATCTCTGCAATGCGGCGTCGGAATATTTCAAGGAGCCCGTCAGGCCGGAGGATATCGTCTGGACCTATTCAGCCGTCAGGCCGCTCTATGACGACGGCGCCTCGAAGGCGCAGGAGGCGACGCGCGACTATGTGCTGAAGCTGGAAGGCGAAGGTGCCGCGCCGCTGCTCAACGTCTTCGGCGGCAAGCTCACCACCTATCGCCGGCTTTCCGAACATGCGCTGGAGAAGATCGGTGCCGCAATCGGCGTCAAGGGCGCTCCGTGGACGGCCAAAAGCCATCTGCCGGGCGGCGACTTCCCGGTCCGCGGTTACGAGACACAGGTTGACAAGCTGAAGCGGCGTTATTCGTTCCTCGCCGATCGGCATGCCCGCCGCCTGGTGCGGCGCTACGGCACCAAGGCGGAGCTGCTGCTTGGCGATGCCGGCGGTATCGACGATCTCGGACGGCTCTTCGGTGGCGATCTCTATGAGGCAGAGGTCACCTATCTCGTCGAACATGAATGGGCCCGGCACGCCGAAGACGTGCTGTGGAGGAGAACAAAGGATGGTCTGCGCCTTTCGAAGGAGCAGGCCCAGTCACTGGAGGAGTACATGGCTGCCATGCCGGCGATGGCCGGGTAGGAGCCATGTGGTCCCCGCTGCGTGGAGGCACGGGAACAGGAATGCTGGAACTGCGAAACGCCGCCAAGATGGTGGGCGCGGACTATCATATCTATCCGACCGATCTGGTTCTCGAGCGGGGCACGCTGAACGTCCTGCTCGGGCCGACGCTCGCGGGTAAAACGTCGCTGATGCGGCTGATGGCGGGGCTTGACCGTCCCACAGGCGGCTCGATCCATTTCGACGGCGCCGATGTTACCGGCATGCCGGTGCAGAAGCGCAATGTCGCCATGGTCTACCAACAGTTCATCAATTATCCGGCATTGACGGTCTACGAGAATATTGCCTCGCCGCTGCGGATTGCCGGCAAGGATGCCAAGATCATCGATCTGGAGGTACGCAAGGCTGCCGAACTTCTGAAACTCGCCCCTTATCTCGATCGCACGCCGCTCAACCTCTCGGGCGGCCAGCAGCAGCGCACGGCGCTTGCCCGTGCACTCGTGAAGAATGCGAGCCTTGTTTTGATGGACGAGCCGCTCGCCAATCTCGATTACAAACTGCGCGAGGAACTGCGGCAGGAATTGCCGCGCATTTTCGCCCTGTCCGGCGCGATCTTCGTTTATGCCACGACGGAACCCTCCGAAGCCTTGTTGCTGGGCGGCAATACGGCAGCGCTCAGCGAGGGCCGGATCACCCAGTTTGGCCCGACGGTCGAGGTCTATCGCCATCCGCTCGATCTGACGACGGCGAAAACCTTTGCCGATCCGCCGCTGAATTTTATTGATCTCATCAAATCGGCAGGCAATTTCCTGCGCGACGGCGCTGTGATTTTTGCCGTGCCGCGGCATCTTCAGAACGTGCCAGACGGGCCGGCAACGATCGCGTTTCACCCCCATCATCTTGCACCAACCGCCCAGACGGCTGATTCGGCGCGGCTGACAGCACGGACACAGATTTCGGAGATCACCGGGTCGGAAAGTTTCGTGCATCTGCAATTTGCCGACACCCGCTGGGTGATGCTTGCGCACGGCATCCACAATGTCGACCCGGACACGGATCTCTCCGTTTTCATCGATACGCGCCACCTGATGGCGTTCGGCGCGGACGGCCGGGCGATCACCACTGCCAGGCAGGGGGGCTAGGAGAAGATCATGGCACGTATCACCCTCGATCATATTCGACATGCCTATGGGCCGAACCCGAAGAGCGAGAAGGACTACGCTCTCAAGGAAGTGCACCACGAGTGGAACGATGGCGGTGCCTATGCGCTGCTCGGACCTTCAGGCTGCGGAAAAACCTCGCTGCTCAATATCATTTCCGGCCTTATTCAGCCCTCCGAAGGGCGAATTCTCTTCGACGGACAGGATGTTACGAACCTGCCGACGCAGCAGCGAAATATTGCGCAGGTATTCCAGTTTCCGGTCATCTACGACACGATGACCGTCTATGACAATCTGGCTTTCCCATTGCGCAACCGCGGAGTCGCGGAGCCTGATGTTGATCGTCGTGTCCGCGAAATATTGGAGATGATTGATCTTGCAGACTGGGCCAAGCGTCGCGCGCGCGGTTTGACGGCGGACCAAAAGCAGAAGATTTCGCTCGGCCGCGGCCTCGTGCGCTCGGATGTGAACGCGATTCTCTTCGACGAGCCGCTCACTGTTATCGATCCGCATATGAAATGGGTGCTGCGATCGCAGCTGAAGCGGCTGCATAAGCAGTTCGGTTTTACCATGGTCTATGTCACGCATGACCAGACGGAGGCGCTGACCTTCGCCGACAAAGTCGTGGTGATGTACGATGGCGAGATCGTGCAGATCGGCACGCCGGCCGAGCTCTTCGAGCGTCCGAGCCATACCTTCGTCGGCTACTTCATCGGTTCTCCGGGCATGAACTTCATGCCAGCCAAGGTGGAAGGCCGCACGGTTCGGGTCGGCGAGCATGCGCTGACGCTCGACTATGCGCCAAAGACTTCGGCAGCGGCCAAGGTAGAGCTTGGAATCCGGCCCGAGTTTGTTCGGATCGGCCGCGAGGGCATGCCTGTGACCGTCAGCAAGGTGGAAGATATCGGCCGGCAGAAGATCGTCCGCGCGCAGTTTGCCGGCCAGCCGATCGCGATCGTCGTCCCTGAGGACGAGGACATTCCGGCTGATCCTCGGGTGACCTTCGAGCCATCGGGTATCAGTATCTATGCCGACTCTTGGCGCGCCGGACCGGAGGCTTGATGATGGAAAAAACCTGGAACAACAAAGCGTGGTTTCTGGTCCTGCCGGTCCTCGTGCTGGTGGCATTCTCGGCCGTCATTCCCTTGATGACGGTTGTGAACTATTCCGTTCAGGACACTTTCGGAAACAACCAGTTCTTCTGGAACGGAACTGACTGGTTTACCGAAATCCTGCATTCCGACCGATTCTGGGCCGCCCTACAGCGAAACCTGATTTTTTCGTTGATCATTCTCGCTCTTGAGATCCCGCTCGGTATCTTCATTGCGCTCAACATGCCGAAATCGGGCATCGGCGTGCCGGTGTGCCTGGTTCTGATGGCGCTACCACTGCTGATCCCGTGGAACGTTGTCGGCACGATCTGGCAGGTGTTCGGCCGCAACGACATTGGTTTGTTTGGCTATTACATCAATGCCATCGGCATCGATTACAACTATGTGCAGGATCCGTTCGACGCCTGGGTGACGATCATCATCATGGATGTCTGGCACTGGACGAGTCTGGTCGTCTTGCTCTGCTATGCAGGCCTCGTTTCCATTCCGGATGCTTTCTATCAGGCAGCCAAGATCGACGGTGCCTCTCGTTGGGCTGTGTTCCGCTATATCCAGCTGCCAAAGATGAAGCGCGTTCTTCTGATCGCCGTGCTGCTGCGTTTCATGGATAGTTTCATGATCTACACCGAGCCTTTTGTCGTCACTGGTGGCGGTCCCGGCAACGCGACCACTTTCCTGTCGATCGATCTGGTCAAGACCGCCCTCGGACAGTTTGACCTCGGTCCGGCCGCTGCCATGTCGCTGGTCTATTTCCTGATCATCCTGCTGCTTTCGTGGGTGTTCTACACCGTCATGACAAGCCACGACGCGGAGAATTGAAATGAGCGCCTCCAACGAAACGACAGCGAGCCGAAAAATCTCTGGCGTTACCAGTGTCGCAAGCGGTCTCTCCTCCGATGAAGTCAGCCGTCTGATGCGCCGGCGCGGCGAGGAATCGCGCTGGTGGTGGGTGGTTCYGACGATCTATATCATTGTGCTCCTGCTGCCGATCTATTGGCTCGTCAACATGAGCTTCAAGACCAACGCGGAAATCGTCAATTCTCTGACGCTTTATCCTCATAATCCGACGATCGCCAATTACGTGACGATCTTCACGGAGAAGGCCTGGTATTCCGGATACATCAATTCAATCACCTATGTCGTGATCAACATGGTGATCTCGGTGGCAGCCGCGCTGCCGGCGGCCTATGCCTTCTCCCGTTATCGGTTCCTTGGTGACAAGCATCTTTTCTTCTGGTTGCTGACGAACCGGATGGCGCCGCCGGCGGTCTTTGCCCTGCCGTTCTTCCAGCTCTACTCAGCCTTTGGACTGATCGATACGCACATCGCCGTGGCATTGGCGCATTGCCTCTTCAACGTGCCGCTTGCGGTCTGGATCCTTGAAGGCTTCATGTCCGGCGTGCCGAAGGAAATCGACGAAACGGCCTATATCGATGGCTATTCGTTCCCGCGCTTTTTCCTGAAGATCTTCACGCCGCTGATTGCGAGCGGCATAGGTGTCGCCTGCTTCTTCTGCTTCATGTTCTCTTGGGTCGAGTCGCTGATCGCACGAACGCTGACGACGACCGACGCGAAGCCGATCGCTGCCACCATGACCCGTACCGTCTCTGCATCCGGCATGGATTGGGGCCTGCTCGCCGCCGCGGGTGTTCTGACCTTGATCCCAGGGGCGCTGGTGATCTGGTTTGTGCGCAATTACATCGCCAAGGGCTTCGCCCTGGGGAGGGTTTGATGAGCTTTTCGCTTCCCGATTTTTCATGGATGGCATGGACCTGGCCGACGGCCACTTTCTTCGTCGTCATCGCATTGCTGCTGATCGGCATGGGGGTCTGGGAATACGCCGCTCCGGGCGGCAATCCCCGGATCGGAATCCTGCGCTTCGAGACGACGCGCGGCGACCGGCTTTTCCTTTCGCTGCTCGGCAGCGCCTTTATCCATCTTGCCTGGCTTGGTCTCGCTGGATCAAGCCTCTGGTGGGCTCTCGCTCTCTCCGTTGTCTACGCCGTTGGCGTATTCCGTTACGTGTGAGGCAAACTGATGCAGATGGCCAGGGTTTTTCTGGCCGCCTGAGACGTGAAGACTGCAATCGCAAAACCCTGGGAGGATATCATGCGAAGGCATTTATTGACGACGACAGCAGCCGTGCTGCTGGCCATGACCGGGTCGGCCTATGCCGGCATGGACGAGGCAAAGACTTTTCTGGATAAAGAGATCGGCGACGTGTCGACGCTCTCTCGCGCCGACCAGGAAAAGGAAATGCAATGGTTCATCGATGCTGCGAAGCCTTTCCAGGGGATGGACATCAAGGTTGTTTCGGAAACCTTGACCACCCACAAGTATGAGTCCGAGGTTCTGGCTCCGGCCTTTACTGCGATTACCGGGATAAAGGTCACGCACGACGTCATTCAAGAGGGTGACGTTGTCGAGAAGATCCAGACGCAGATGCAGACCGGGCAGAACCTGTATGACGGCTGGGTCAACGACTCCGACTTGATCGGCACCCACTGGCGCTATCAGCAGGTGCGCAACCTGACCGACTGGATGGCCGGCGAAGGCAAGGACGTTACCAACCCCGGCCTCGATATCGACGACTTCATCGGCACCAAGTTCACGACAGCGCCGGACAAGAAGCTCTACCAGCTTCCCGACCAGCAGTTCGCCAACCTCTACTGGTTCCGTTACGACTGGTTCAACGACGAGAAGAACAAGGCCGATTTCAAGGCGAAATACGGCTACGATCTCGGCGTTCCGGTCAACTGGTCGGCCTATGAGGACATTGCCGAATTCTTTACCGGCCGCGACGTCAACGGCAAGAAGGTCTTCGGCCATATGGATTACGGCAAGAAGGACCCGTCGCTCGGCTGGCGCTTCACCGACGCCTGGCTGTCGATGGCCGGCAATGGTGACAAGGGTCTGCCGAACGGTCTTCCGGTCGATGAGTGGGGCATCAAGGTCGACGAGAATTCGCGTCCCGTCGGTTCGTGCGTCGCGCGTGGCGGCGATACCAACGGCCCTGCATCGGTCTATTCGATCCAGAAGTATCTCGATTGGTTGAAGGCGTACGCACCGCCGGAAGCTCAGGGCATGACCTTCTCGGAATCCGGTCCGGTGCCGGCGCAGGGTAACGTCGCGCAGCAGATCTTCTGGTACACGGCGTTCACCGCAGACATGGTCAAGCCTGGCCTGCCTGTCATGAATGAGGACGGTACG
Organism: Rhizobium sp. 01N447_2; assembly: GCF_056399245.1. Taxonomy (NCBI): domain Bacteria; kingdom Pseudomonadati; phylum Pseudomonadota; class Alphaproteobacteria; order Hyphomicrobiales; family Rhizobiaceae; genus Rhizobium; species Rhizobium sp. 01N447_2. Next base: position 20,977 of record NZ_JBFTQY010000017.1, on the reverse strand, counting down.
CCGAAATGGCGTATGGCACCGAGCCCGCATGGCGTTTACTGGAAAGACGGCATGAAGCTTGGCTATCAGGACGTCGGTTCCTGGACGCTGATGAAATCGACCCCGACGGACCGTGCAAAAGCCGCGTGGCTCTATGCACAGTTCGTGACCTCGAAGACGATTGACGTGAAGAAGAGCCAGCTCGGTCTCACCTTCATCCGCGAATCCACCATTCGCGACAAGAGCTTTACGGAGCGCGCTCCGAAGCTCGGCGGTCTGATCGAGTTCTATCGTTCGCCTGCGCGTGTTCAGTGGTCGCCAACCGGCACCAACGTCCCCGACTATCCGAAGCTGGCTCAGCTTTGGTGGCAGGCTATCGGTGACGCCGCTGCCGGCGCCAAGACGCCGCAGGAAGCCATGGATTCTCTTTGCGGCGAGCAGGAGAAGGTCATGGGACGTATCGAGAAATCGGGCGTCCAGGGCGATATCGGCCCGAAACTCGCTGAAGAGCAAGACCTCGCTTATTGGAACGCGGATGCGGTGAAGAAGGGCAACCTTGCGCCGCAGCTGAAGATCGAGAACGAGAAGGAAAAGCCGGTCACGGTCAACTACGACGAACTCGTCAAGAGCTGGCAGTCGAAGTAAGGCGGACCCGGCCGGAAGCGACGGGGCTTCCGGCCATCACTTCCTGCCACCGGCAACAAGCCGGTGGCACCCACAATCTTTCTCTCATGAAACGTCCGCGTCCTGCTGTCCTCGGCAGGAGCGGTTTCGTGCGAGCCGGAGACKGATATGAGCGGCTATATTCTTTCAATCGACCAGGGCACGACCTCCTCGCGCGCAATCATCTTCGATGGCGACATGAAAACGGCCGGCTCGGCGCAGGCGGAGATTACCCAATATTATCCGCAGCCTGGATGGGTGGAGCACGACGCCGCCGAAATCTGGCAGTCCGTCGTCGATACTGTGCGCAGGGCGATCGCCGATGCCGGACTTGATGCCGCCGACATTGCCGCGATCGGCATTACCAATCAGCGCGAGACGGCGGTCGTCTGGGATCGCAGGTCCGGGACACCGCTTCACCACGCGATCGTCTGGCAGGACAGGCGCACGGCCGAAATGTGCGATAGCCTGAAAGCCGATGGATACGAGAAGCTGTTCAGCGCCAAGACCGGGCTGCTGCTCGACCCCTATTTCTCCGGAACAAAGCTGCGCTGGCTGCTCGACAATGTCGATGGCCTGCGTGAGAAGGCCGAGGCCGGCGACGTCTGCTTCGGCACGATCGACAGCTGGCTGATCTACAATCTGACTGATGGCCGCGTGCATGCCACCGATGCGACCAATGCGTCGAGAACGCTGCTTTATAATATCGATGACGGTGCCTGGGACGAGGAGCTTCTCGGCATTCTCCGCATTCCGGCCGCCATGCTTCCTGACGTCAGGGAATGTGCCGATGATTTCGGCCGCGTCGACAAGGCGCTGTTCGGCGCGGAACTTCCGATTCTCGGGGTCGCCGGCGACCAGCAGGCAGCGGCGATGGGCAACGCCTGCTTCGAGCCCGGCATGATGAAATCCACCTATGGCACCGGCTGCTTTGCCCTGTTGAACACCGGCCGGGATCGTGTTTCCTCCTCGAACCGGATGCTGACGACGATCGCCTGCCGGCTCGACGGCGAGACGACCTATGCGCTCGAAGGCTCGATCTTCATCGCTGGTGCTGCCGTGCAATGGCTGCGCGACGGCCTCGGCATTATCGACCAGGCGTCGGAGGCGGGAGTGCTTGCCGCCAAGGCCGATCCCGGACAGCAGGTCTACATCGTTCCGGCCTTCACCGGCCTCGGCGCGCCCTACTGGGATCCGGCTGCGCGCGGCGCGATCTTCGGTCTGACGCGAAACAGCGGGCCGGCGGAATTTGCCCGCGCGGTGCTTGAATCCGTTGCCTACCAGACGCTCGACCTGCTGGTGGCGATGAAGAAGGACTGGGGCGTCAACCAGCTGGAAACGGTGCTGCGCGTCGATGGCGGCATGGCGGCTTCGGATTGGACGATGCAGTGCCTGGCCGACATGACGGGAAATCCTGTCGACCGGTCGGCGATCCGCGAGACGACGGCGCTGGGCGCAGCCTGGCTTGCCGGCTCGAAAGCCGGCATCTGGCCCGGCAAGCGGGATTTTGCGCAGGCCTGGGCCTGCGACCGCCGCTTCAGCCCTTCGATGGATGAGACCGAGCGGCAAACGAAGATCATCGGCTGGAAGAATGCCGTATCGCGAATGATTTCAGACGCCTCCGCGGGATAGGACCGCTTCCGGCTCTCTTACGCGCCGGCAGCCTTTCTGTTGATGAAGCTCAGGGCGAGCACGGCGAAGATCAGCGTTCCCGTGCCGACCTGCTGCCAATAGAAGTTCAGATCGGTCAGCAGAAGCCCATTGGCGACGATGCTGAGCAACAGCGCGCCGAGAACGGTGCCGCCGACATTCGGCCGCCCGAGTGGGCTGAGCGTCGTGCCGATGAAGGTCGCTCCGATCGCATTCAGCAGGAAGGCATTGCCCGAGGAGGGGATGTAGGTGGTGACGGTTGCGGTCAGGATCAGGCCGGCGATTGCCGCGATCAACCCGACCAGGACGAAGGTCACCGCGACATGGGCCGGCGCGGCGATGCCGGAATAGCGCACGACGCCCGGCTGGATGCCGATCGACAGGATGACGCGGCCGAAACGCGTGCGGGCAAAAACAATGGCGGCGGCTGCGATGACGACGATGGCAGCGGCAAGCGGCACCGGGAAGCCGGCGATCGTTCCGTGGCCGAGAAAACGGAAGCTTTCCGGCACGCCGTTCGGCGGCAGATAGACCGGATTGCCGCCATTGGTCAGCAGCTGCTGAACGCTGCGGCCGATGAACAGCGTGCCGAGCGTGGCGAGGAACGGCGACACGCCGATCCCGGAAATCAAGAGCGCGTTGAAGGCACCGACGAACGCTCCGGCGGCCAGTCCCGCGAGCGCAGCGACTGCCACCGGCTGCCCGGCGAGGACGAGCGAGACGAAGGCGAAGCTCGCAAAATCCATCGCCGTTCCGACCGAAAGATCAATGCCGCCCGACGCGACGGCGAAGGTCATTGCGACGGAGACGATGGCAAGCAGCGTGAAATTGTTGACCAGGATGCTTTGCAGGTTCGCCGGCGACAGGAAGGTTGGCGTTGCTATGGAAAAGGCGGCAAACACCGCAACCAGGGCGAGGATCAAACCATAGCGCACCAGGCCGCCGGCGATGACACGCGGCAAGCCGATGGTGGCGAGGGGAGGGGTCTGGAGCGACATGGTCAGGCCTCCTGTCGACGCAGCAGCGTGGTCGCGGAAACGACGATGAGAATGAGCACACCCTGGACGCCGCTGACCAGTGTGCTCGAAATGTTCAGCAGCTGGAAACCGTTGACCAGGAAGCCGACCAAGAGGGCCGAAAGTAGCGTCCCGGTGACCGTCGGAACCAGCCGGCGCGAAAAGACCGAGCCGAGCAGGGCCGTCACGACGACGGGCAACAGCATCTCGCCGGCGCCGGTCGTGCTGCCGCTCAGATAGGAAACCGACAGGATGCCAGCGATGCCGCCGGAGACGCCGCTGGCGACGAAGGCGCCGGCCAGCAGCCGGCGAAGCGGCAGACCGGCGGCACGCGCCGCATCCGGAAACTCACCGACGGCATAGAGGCGCAGGCCGAGCGGGGTATATTGCACGATCGCCGTGGTGATGGCCGTGAAGCCGAGGAGCACATAGGCGAGAACCGGTATGCCGAAAGCATCCGAGGCCGAAAGCGTCGACAGGAAAGGCGTCGAGGCCGGCAGGACCGTATTGCCAGTCAGCACCAATTCCAGGCCGGCGACGACGTTCATGACGGCCAGCGTGGCCAGCAGCGGCACGATGCCGGCATAGACGACGGCAATGGCATTGACCGTGCCGATCAGCGCGCCGGTGAGGATTGTCGCGGCAATCGCCGTCGCATCGCCGTAGCCGAGTTGCGTCAGGCTCGCATAGACGGCGGCGCTGAGGCCCATATTGGCAGCCAGCGACAGGTCGATGCCGCCGGTGACGACATTGGAGCCGCCGGCAATCAGCACGATCGTCAACCCGATGGCAAGCACACCGGAGATGGCCGATTGGCCAAGCACGTTGCCGATATTGCCGATGCTGAGGAAATAGGGTGCGGTCAGCGAGAAGATGAGCAGGATGGCGGCAAATGCGATCAGCGATCCGAAGCGCAATGCCGCAGCCGCAATATTGCCGGCCGGCCGGAGAGGCGGTTCCGCAGCGGAGAAAACGGCAGGCGCAAATTCCACTTCAGCCGACATGGCGATGTCCCTCGGATGATCCGGTCGATTGAGCGAGCACCGCATCCGCCGTGGTCTGCGACGAGATGAATTCCCGCACCACGCGGCCGCGGAAGAGCACCAGGATGCGATCGGTGATACCAACGAGTTCGGGCAGATCCGAAGACAGCACGATGACGCCGGCGCCGCGCGACGCGAGTTCACCAATCAGCGTATAGATCTCGACCTTGGAGCCGATATCGACTCCGACCGTCGGTTCGTCGAGCAGATAGACCTCGGAACGGCGGCTCAGCCACTTGGCGATGGCGATCTTCTGCTGGTTGCCGCCCGAAAGCGTGCGCAGCAGGGCATCGCGCCCATTGGTCTTCACTTGCAGCCGCGTAATCAGAGCGTCCACTTCTCTCTGTTCGCGCCTGCGATCGAGAAAGCCGAAACGCGTGAAGCGGCCAAGGCTGGAAAGGCTGATATTTTCCGCGACGCTGAGGTCGAGCGCGACGCCGTGGCGACGCCGATCTTCCGGCACCAGGGCGATCTCGAGGCCGGCCGCCTGGGTGGGATTGGTGAAACGGGCAGCCTTGCCGCTGATCTCGATATGGCCGGAAGCCGGGGTCTCCAGACCGAAGAGAGTGCGGACCAGCTCCTTTGCGCCGGAGCCGAGCAGGCCGGTGAGGCCGAGCACCTCGCCGCGGCGAAGCGTGAAACTGATGTCGCTATATTTCCCCGGCGCCGACAGCTGCTCGACCTTGAGGATTTCCGCACCGGGCCTCACCTGCGGCTTCGGAAACATCTCCTTGATGTCGCGTTCGACCATCAGCCGCGCAATCGCGCCAGCCGAGGTCTCCCCGATTGGCAGGGAGGCCACGTCGAGCCCATTGCGCAGCACGGTGACGTGGTCGCAGAGCTCTTCGATTTCGTTCAGGTAATGCGAGATATAGATGATGGTGACGCCTTCGTCGCGCAGACGGCGGATCAACCGGAAAAGGATATCGGCCTCGCGGCGCACCAGTGCGGCCGTCGGCTCATCGAAGACGAGCACCTTCGGCTGATTGAGGAGCGCGCGGGTGATTTGCACGATCTGCTTTTCGGCAGTCGACAATTCGCTGATCAAGGCGGAGTTCGGCAACCGGATACCGAAATAGTCGTTGAGAATATCAGACGCGCGACGTTGCATCAGTCGCCGATCGAGGAACGGTGTGCCCGATATCCGCGGTTCCCGGCCAAGGAACAGGGCTTCGCCGACAGTGAAGGTCGGCACCAGCAGCCGATCCTGGTGAATGAAGTGGATGCCAAGCTCTTCGCCAAGATGGGGTGTCAGCCTGTCGAATGTTTGCCCTTCGATCTCGATCCGGCCGCCGTCCGGCTGATGAAGACCGGCAAGCAGCTTGATCAGCGTCGACTTGCCGGCGCCGTTCTGGCCGACGAGACCGTGGATGGTGCCGCGCCTGACGATCAGCGACGCACCGGCAAGCGCCTGCGCACCGCCGAAATGCTTGACGATGCCTTCAAAGCGGATGATGTCGTCGCGTGCAGTGACCGGCTGCTTCGACGAAATGGCCGTCATGTCGATCTCTCCGGGCGGGCAGATTCCGAGCGATCCGGCGATGAGCGGATCGCTCGTGTTCCGTGTTAGCCGATGCCGAGCTTCTTGGTGACTTCGCCGACATTGGCCTTGTTGGCGAGCAGTGCCGGAACATAGGTCTCGCGCGGCAGGGTCTGGCCGGCGAGCAGCTTGGCAACGTTGCGGATGGCGGTGCGGCCGATTTCCGCCGGCTGCTGGGCGACATCGGCGCCGGCCGGCGAATTCGGATCGGCGATGAGCTGGAGCACTTCCGGGCTGCCATCGACGCCGTAGGTGCGAATCTCCGTCCGCCCGGCAGCCGTCAACGCCTGGGTCGCGCCAAGCTGCGGAATGTCCCAGGCCGACCAGATCGCCTTGATCGAACCCTTTTCCGGATATTTGTTGAGGATTGCCGTGATCTGCGTGAAAGCGTCCTGCACGGTATTCGGGATGACGTCGCGCAGTTCCGGCTGGAGGATTTTCACCTTCGGGAAATATTTGACGACATTGACCAGCTGGTCGTAGCGGATCGCGCAGGGGGTTACGCCGTAGAAGCCGTTGAAGACGACGATATTGCCTTCGCCGCCGATATCGGAGACGAGCTGCAGCGCCAGATCCTTGCCGATGCCCCAGTTATCGGAGGTGGTGTTGTTGATCGAATTGGTCGAACCGACGTCGACGGTCAGAACCGGGATCCCGGCATCGCGCGCCTTCTTCAGCCAGGGATCGATGACGCTGAGCGTTCCAAGGATCTGAACGATCGCATCCGGCTTCTGGGCAATCAGCGTCTGCAGCTGCGAGACCAGCTTGCCGTCATTGCGTCCGGCATCGACGGCGATCGGCTCGCCACCGAGGCGCTTTACCTCCTCGATCTGGGCATTATAGGCCTGCAGATCGAAGAAGTGATCGGTGCCGGTTGCGCTGATGGCGATGCGCTTGCCTTTCAGCGACAGTTCTTCGCCCGCGGCAAAAGCCGGTTTCTGCCCGATGAGCGATGCACCAGCGACGGCGACCCCGGCCGCGGCAGACAGTTTCAGCAGATCTCGTCGTCCGAGACCGTTTTCAGACTTTTCGATGCTCATCGCCACTCTCTCCAATTAATTATGTCTATAGATTAAATAGATTAATGCCGGTGGATAGGAACGAATTTCCAAAAGAACGATCTCCGGGGAAAAGAGTGGATGGAGCGAAAGCTCATCCCTGGCTGCGATTTCCCGCGACCGGGAATGATTTCGGAGGCCTCGGTGGTTTTCCGAGCGGTCAGATGAGTCTGCAGCCACCGATCAAGAAGAACATGCACTGCATAATTCTTGCGCATGCGACCCAATTTGCCGAAGGCGAGCTCCTGCCAGGCCGTGGTGCCGTGTGGCGCGACAGCAGGCGTAAAATCACGATTTAATGGGCAGGGTCGGGGTTTATGCCATTACGTTGATAGCTAGCGCGAAGCTTCGCTCCACTTGGCGCGCAACTTGCCTCTCTCCTGCCAGGGAGAATGAAACAATGCCCGACATCGACCCGCAGATTTTCTCAATAAGCCGGCCATCCCTTGGAGGCTACAAGGCCTTCGTTCAACGCGACATGATCGTCGAGACCTATCGTAGCGCCGCGGGGCAAATGGTTTCGAGGGGCTCCCTTCATAGAATTTCGATCAACCGCACGGCGCACGGCAAATATGCCTATCGGTTTGGAAGCGGGGCGTTCCGCAAAGTCGAGAGGCCGCCGTTCACCCTGGGATTTCAACCGGCCGCCACGGTCCTCGAAGTCGATGGCGATGCGGCGAATTATATCTCGATTTTCCAGTCCCCTGCGCTCTACAGCGGCATAGGCGGCTCTCGCTTCGATCCCGAGCATTGGGATAGTGACGCGCTCAGCGCGACGACTGATCCGACAACGCTGCAGGTCGCGCTCTCCCTTGCATTTGCCGCCGAGAAGACCGGGCGCGACGACCCGCTTTTGATGCAGCATCTGGGGATGGCGCTCGCCTGTTGCGTTGTAAAGCTGCTGGGCGCCAAACCTGAAGTCGGCGATCGTCCGCTGACATCGGACAATCTCCGGCGTGTGATCGATTACATCGAGAACCTGCTTGGCAAATCCGATCTGAGTGTGGAGGAGCTCGCCGGGGTGGCCCATATGAGCCCCTTTCACTTCAGCCGGGAATTCAAACGGGCAGCCGGCATGGCTCCGCATCGCTTCGTTCTCGAACGCAGGATCGAGCGGGCGCGACTTTACCTCGCCGATGGCAAGGAGACGCTCGCAAACATCGCTTATGCCACAGGCTTTTCCAGCCAGGCGCATTTCTCCAGCGTCTTTCGCCGTCTGATGGGGGCGACACCGAAGGAATACCAGCGTTCGGTCCGTCTTTGAGCCGGCTCTTGCCGATGACAGCTCAGCAGCTTTGCGAAAGACAACCGCACGAATTTGAAATCTCTTGAGGCTGCGGTCTGCGAGGCTTTTCCCATCAGGAGGCCCATATGACCGCTTTTGCCCAAACCAATCCGATTACCGACATCTGCTTTTTGGTCGAGGATATCGACAAAGCATCGGCCTTCTATGTCGAGCGGCTTGGCTTCAAGCCGCGCCGCCGGGCTCCTGGCTTTGCCGATTTCAAAGGGGCGGGCGTGACGCTGGCGCTATGGGAGATCGAGCATATTGCCGAAAATACCGGTGTCTCAAGCCGCCGTGCCCCTCCAGGTGCGCACAAGGCCTGCGCGGCCATCGAGCTCGCCTCGCCAGAGCAGGTCGATGCTGCCTATGCGGAGCTGAAAGCTGCGGGCGTGCTCTTCTACGCGCCGCCGCAGGACTATGTCTGGAACGCGCGATGCGTCTATTTCGCCGATCCTGACGACAACCTCTGGGAAATCTATGCGTGGTCCGCAGGCGGCCCGATCGGTGACATCGGCCCGCAATAGCGAGCGCAATCGCCGGTCGTCCAACAATCCAACAAGGGGAAAGGCAAGCAAATGAACGGGGATGACAAACAAATCGTGGTTGGCAGGCGTACCGTCCTGAAGGGCGGCGCCTTTGCCCTTGCTGCAGCGACGGCAGGGATCAGCGTGTTCGTGCCGCGTCACTCGAAAGCCGCCGCTTCCAAGGTCGTCATCAAATATGACTGGCTGATGAGCAATGGCCAGATCGGCGATATCGTCGCAGTCAAGCAGGGCCTGTTCCAGGCCGAGGGTCTAGACGTCGAGTTTTCCCCCGGCGGTCCCAATTCGGCAACGGTGCCGCCCGTGATCACGGGTGATGCGCAGCTCGGCCAATTTTCGGATTCGGCACAGCTTCTTCTTGCCAGGTCGTCCGGCGTGCCGATCAGGATCTTCGCCTGCGGTTTCCGCATGGCGCCGTTCGCCTTCTATTCACTGCCGAAGGCGCCGATCCGCACCGTCAAGGATATGGTCGGCAAGCGCATCGGCATCCAGCCGACAGCCCGTTACGTGCTCGATGCCATTCTGCCGAAGAACGATATCGATCCATCGAGCCTGACCATCACCAATATCGGCTTCGACATGACGCCGCTGATGACCGGCCAGGTCGATGCCGTGACCGGGTGGATCACCAACACGCAGGCGCTTTCCATCATCGGTCCCGACCGGATCGATCTGATGATGAAGGAGACGGGCCTGCCCTCCTACGCCAATGTCTATTTTGCCACCGACGATGCCGTGACCGGCCATGCCGAGACACTGGCAAAGGTGCTGCGTGCCGTCGCCAAGGGCTGGGCCTGGACGCATGAACATCCTGAAGAGGCGGTCAAACTGACGGTGGAAGCCTATCCGCAGCTCGACCTTGCCGTAGAGCTGAAGACGGTGCCGCGCATCCTGTCACTGAGCTTCGACGCAGCGACCGGGAGGGATGGCTGGGGCAGCTTCGATCCGGCCGCGCTTGCCGAGCAGATTGCCGTTTACGACAAGATCGGTCAGTTCAAGAGCGGCGCGCCGAAGCTGGAGGATTGCTATACGACTGAGATACTCGACATGACGGCGGGTGACCGCCCGAAGATTGCGTGAGAGCGGATTTGCCTGAAGCAGCGGCCATCGAAACCAAGGATCTGGCTGTCGGTTATGCCGGCGCTGTCGAGACGACCCGCATTCTGTCCGGCGTCGACCTCAGCGTCGACAGGGGCGAGTTTCTGACCATTCTTGGTCCCTCCGGCTGCGGCAAGTCGACCTTGCTGCGTGCGGTGGCGGATCTTCTCCCGCCGCTTGACGGGCGGCTGTCGGTGCTCGGCAGGACAGCGTCGGAGGCGCGCCGGCGGCGCGAGGTCGCCTTCGTCTTTCAGGACGCAACGCTGCTGCCGTGGCGGACTGTGAGGGAGAATGTCGCGCTGCCGCTGCAGGTGGGGAAGAAGAGCGTCTCGCGATCGGTCGATCCACGGCCCGACCACTGGATCGAACTGGTCGGCCTGTCGCATCTGGCCGACCGCTATCCGCATCAACTGTCCGGGGGCCAGCGCCAGCGCGTCGCCATAGCGCGCGCGCTTCAATGCGAGCCGGATATCCTGCTCATGGACGAACCCTTCGGTGCGCTCGACGAGATCACCCGCGAACGACTGAACGACGAGCTTCTGGACGTCTGGCGCCGGACCGGCACGACCATCCTGTTCGTGACCCACAGCGTCATCGAGGCGATCTATCTCGGCGGACGCGTGCTGGTCCTGGCGGCCAATCCGGGCCGCGTTCAGGCGCTGATCGATCTGACGCCGCTGAAAGACGAGCGCGGCCTCTGTCGGCGCGAAAGCCTCGATGTCCAGGAGACCGCAGCCCATCTGCGCCGATTGCTGCAGCAGGGGAGTTCGGCTGCATGACGCATCGTCCGTTGTCGTTCGCCGAGGCAATCGGCCTTCCTGTTATCGGCGCCCTCTCGTTGCTTCTCGCCTGGCAATGGCTGGTGCCGGCTCTCGGTATTCCGGCCTATATCGTTCCAACGCCGCTGGCGATCCTGCGCACGCTTGGCATCGAATGGCGCTTCCTGCTGTCGAATGCGATCCCGACATGGGGCGAGGCGGGTCTCGGTTTCCTCCTGGGCAACGGTCTCGCTGTGATCATGGCGATTGCCTTTGTCTATAATCCGCGCTTCCAGGCCGCCTATTTTCCCGTTGTCCTGCTCTTCAATACCATCCCCGTGCTGGCGCTTGCGCCGATCATCATCCTCATTTTCGGCCTCGGCATGCTGCCAAAGGTCATCATCGCCGCTCTCATCTGCTTCTTCCCAACCCTGGTGAATACGGCTCGGGGCCTCAATCTGGCAACGGCGAGCGAGCTTGACCTGATGCATGTGCTTTCGGCGAGCGGGTGGGAGACGTTCTGGCGCCTGCGCGCGCCACGATCTGCCCCCTTGCTTTTTGCGTCGCTGCGCATTTCGGCAACCACCTGTGTGATCGGCGCGATCGTCGGGGAGTGGATCGGTTCGAACCAGGGGCTGGGCGCTGTCATCATCCAGTCGACATTCAACTATCAGGCGGAAAGGCTTTTTGCCGCCGTCGTGCTCGCCTCTTTCTCCGGCATCGTCTTTTTTGCCGCTGTTGCCCAGATCGAGCGGATTTTCCGTCGGCTGCAGCCGGGGCAGAGCTGAAAGCGTTCAATGCGGGCGCTGCAACGCTGACGCTTTTAAGGATATGACAAGGTCCCCGCTGTTATCTGCAGGAGGCCTTGCCCGTTGCTACTCCTCCATGCTCTCACGGATGTCGGAGAGATCAATGCCATGGGTGTCGAACCACCAGTCGGGACTCATGTCGGAATGGCGGTCACGCAGACGCAGATATTTGGCGCGCAGCCGCTTCTGGCGTTCGACCTCTTCCTTGAAGAAGGGGCGATCGAGCGTGCCGCCCATCTTGTGGATGCGACGGAGCAGTTTTCGCAAGACGTATCCCTGCTCCTTATTGCCCGGCCGGTAGCCGCTTTCCACGATCGTCATGACCGTCTCGCGCAGCGTTCCGAGCGCATCGACTTGCGGCGTGCCGTTGACGATCATGTCGAGACGTTCCGCGCCGAAGCCGACGTCGATGCAGGTTCCGAGCGGATTGACGATGTTTCCGATCTCGACGCCATCCTTATAGAACTCAGTGCAGTATCCGCTGATGCTGCCATCGCTCCACATGCATTCCGGATCCGGCACGATGGGCACGCGCGCCCCATAGAGCGGCGTCCATTCCACCAGACGGTCGGGATGGATCGTCACATGATCCGGCACGAGCCCCAGCGTTCCCAGAAACTCGAGCCAGAAATCGATGGCGTTGCCGACGGTCATTTCCCTGAAGGAGAAAAGGCCGAGCATGGTGAAATGGAGAAGATGGGTTCCGTCGCCGATCTCGTCGAGGTCGCCCATGCGCAGGCAAGCCTGGCTGTTTGCGACGGTTCCACTATGGGAGGGATCGGAGAAGAGGGGCTTGTACTGCTGCATTCCAGCGCTGCAGAAGAGCGTGGTATCATCATGCGGCCGTACGGATTGGATGCGTATGAAATCGATGCCCTTGGAAAGGCAGAACTGTTGATATTGCTGGATCAGGCGTCCCGCGGTGACATAGGCAACCTCCTTCGTTGTTCGTGTGCCTTTGGAAAAGATAGTGGTCTCCGGCGTGCACGGCAACCTGCCGCTACCGAGGATAAGCCGAATGGCGCTCTTGAAGATTGGCTCACTTGAGGCTAAATATAGCCTCAAGTGGAAAGGAGCTTTGCCATGATGGGATTTGCAGTCATCGCCGACGTTCTCGGACTGCCCGCCAGGGAACCCGCATCGCGCTCAGCCTTTGGCCTGCTCTCCAGCATTGAGGAAGGCTTGCCGGTCAAGGCGCTTGATCGCATGGCGCTGCTTCTGGCGCCTGATGATACCCAGTTCAAATATAGGCTCGTTCCAAAGGCCACCTATGAGCGGCGCAAGTCCAAGCATCGGCTCTCCTCCGACGAGGGCATAAAGCTCGCCCGTCTGGCGCGCGTCTGGGGATCGGCGCTGGATGTCTGGCAGACCGAGACCGAGGCCCGCGATTTCCTGTTTCGGCCGCATGCAATGCTGGAGGACAGGCGGCCAATCGACGTGGTCATCCAGAGCGAGATCGGCGGCGAGCTCGTGCTCGATATTCTCGGAAGCCTGAAATACGGCAGCGCTGCGTGAGCGCACAGGTTCTTGACCGCACACTGACATCCATTCGCATCGGAGATCCCAACGGAACCTATCCGATCTTCGACGCCACCGGCTCGACCATCGCGCCGGGACGGTGGAACACATCGGGCAGCCCGATCATCTACACGAGCGAGCATTATTCGACGGCGCTGCTCGAAAAGCTCGTCCACGGCAGCGGGCGGCTGCCGCCCAACCAGCACTATGTCACGATCACCCTACCGCGTGGGCTTAGCTACGAGGTCTTCTCCGAGCCCGCGTTGCCCGGCTGGGACAGTATGCCGGCGAACGTCAGTAAGGCTTTTGGCGAACGCTGGTGCCAGGAAAAACGCAGTGCCGTCMTGCTGGTCCCAAGCGTCGCCGCCCGCGTCGACCGCAACATATTGATCAACTCGGCCCACCCGGAATTCCCATCGATCAGGGCGAGYCTCCACCAACCGGTCTTCTGGGATCGTCGCTTGTTCGGCATGTGACGGGTTGCGGTGCAATCAACGTTTCCGCAGAGCAGATCAAAACGCCGGACAGATGAGGCTTGGTCAGCAGATCATGATGCTGCCACCAAATGCATTGATAGGAGCTCTCGGCCGACGTAGCCAAGGCCTTTATCCAATGGCACAGCAGGCCATTTTAAACGAGGAGGAGGTGGCTGCCTCGACTGCTCACGCGCCCGTCTCCCATGGATTTATCACCGCTGCGCCGGTATCGCCGAAATCGCCGACATTGCGAGTGACGACAATCAGATCATGAACGATCGCGGTTGCGGCGATCAGCCCGTCGATATCGCCACGCGGCCGGATGGCGGCGATGCGGCCCCATTCGACGGCGATCTCGTCGGTCACCGGCAGGATCCGGTCGCCATGATCATAACGTAGCTTGCGCAGCCACTCGGTGAGATGCGCCGCGGTCTTCGGATCAGATTTCTGTTTGAGGGCAATTCCGCGCATGATCTGGCCAAGCTCAACGCACTCAGGTGGATGGTGAGCGGATCGACGGAGCGCAGCCACGAGACCGCCTGCGGCGTGCCGCGTCGCGCCTCCGAGACGATGTTGGTGTCGACCAGATACATCAGAGGGGGACGTCGCGGCTTGGCGTCTTGTTGCGTGCTTCGACCGCATCGGCGAACTCATCGTCCCAGGCGGGGCCACCGATCAGGTCGTCGACGAGCGTCGGCCTGCCGGCGCGCAGGGCGTCGTAGTCGCGGGCGGACAGAACGACGGCCGTGCGTTCGCCACGCACGGTCACCACCTGCGGCCCTTCTTGTCGGGCCTTCTGCACGACCTTCGAAAATTGGTTTTTGGCGTCCTGTAGTTGCCATTCCACCGAATCCGCTCCTAGCTAGACTGTCTAGCTATGTACGCGCAGAATGCTTGTGCGTAAACCGCGGGACGTTCCACAGAGTCCGGTTCTGCTATTAGGTGTCATAACGAAGCTCGACATCATTGTGTCGGCAACGGCGCTTGTCGGTCCTTCTGGAACCCGCGATCACGCCCTCAGCCGCGGCGAGCGGGCCATCAGCCGGGCGTAGGCGATGGCCGAGAGCATGTTGACGTGGTTGGCCTTGCCGGTGCCGGCAATGTCGAAGGCGGTGCCGTGATCGACCGAGACGCGGTCGATCGGCAGACCAAGCGAGACGTTGACCGCCGTGTCGAAGGCCACGAGCTTGATCGGGATATGGCCCTGGTCGTGATACTGGGCGATGACAAGATCGAAGGCGCCGTTATAGGCACGGGCGAAAACCGTATCGGCCGAGATCGGCCCGACGACGTCGATGCCCTTTGCCCGCGCCTGCTCGACGGCGGGTGCCAGAAATTCCATGTCCTCAGTGCCGAACAGGCCGTTTTCGCCGCAATGGGGATTGAGGCCGGCAACGGCGATGCGCGCCTTGCGGCCGAGCCGCAGGAAATGATTGTGGCCGGCTTCGATTGTCGCCAGCACCCGCTCGGTCTTGGCGCGCTCGATCGCACCCTTCAGCGAGATATGGGTGGAGACGTGGATGGTGTTCAGCCGCTCGGAGGCAAGCAGCATGAAGGAGCTCTTCGACCCGGTGAGATGCGCGAGCAGCCCGGTATGGCCGTCATGGTGATGGCCGGCAAGGTTCATCGCCTCCTTGTTGATCGGCGCGGTGACGATGACATCGGCTTCACCTGACATTGCGAGATCGACGGCGCGAGTGATATAGCGCACCGAGGCATCACCGGCGACGGGGCTGACCTTGCCGATCTCGGGTAGGGCCGCGCCGAGCGCGACCTCGTCGACGGCGATCCTGTCGTCACCGGGTGCATCGGCAGGCCCGAACCGCAGCCCGGCGCCGGTGACCCGGTCGGCGCGCTCCAGTGCTTCGACATTGCCGACGATGACGAAATCGCGGCGCTCCTCCCTTGGAAGGGCAGCCAAGGCCTTGACGATCACCTCGGGGCCGACACCAGCCGGATCGCCGAGCGTCACAGCGACTTTCGCATTCCTGTCCATCGATCGAATTCCTTCTAAAAAACCTTACCGCTTAAAAGGCGGCCGCGTAAATCGCGCGAATGTCGGCGCGAGAGAGATCGCGCGGATTGTTGTCGAGCAGACGGCGAATGGCAAAGGCGTCGTCGGCCATGGCGTCGAGATCGGTTTCCGGCACACCGAGGCCGGAGAGCTTCATCTCGATGCCGAGTTCGCCGCAGAAAGCATAGGCCGCATCGAAGACGGATGTGACATTCCCGGAGGTTTCACGCCCAAGCGCTTCCATCACCGCCTTAGTTTTCTCAGGCGCGGACGGTGTATTGAAGGCGAGAACATGCGGGAAGATCAGCGCATTGGCCGCGCCGTGGGCGACATGCCAGCGTGTGCCGAGGGGATAAGCGAGCGCATGGCCGCCGGCGGTGTTGACCGGGCCGAGGCAGAAGCCGCCGTAAAGCGAGGCGAGCGACAGGCCGGCACGCGCCTCGGCGTCATTGCCATCCTTGACGGCGCGGGCGAGATATTTGCCGACGAGGCGCGTTCCCTCGATCGCATAGATGTCGACCATCGCATGGGCCTTGCGGTTGGTGAAGGCCTCGACGCAATGGGCCATGGCATCGACGCCGGTTGCCGCCGTCGTGCGGGCCGGGACGCTGAAGGTCAGGGCCGGATCGATGACGGCGATGTCGGCCAGCATATGCAGGCTTTCCACGGCAAGCTTTGCCATCGTCGCGGGATCGGTGACCAGCGCCCGGATGCCGGCCTCGCTGCCGGTGCCCGATGTCGTTGGCACCTGGGCGAGCGCCACCTTGCGCGGCCCATGCACCTTGTTCGGCCCAACGACCTCGTGCAGCGTCTGGGCGGAGCCGGCAAGCACGGCGGCAAGTTTTGCCAGGTCCATGGCGCTGCCGCCGCCGAAGCCGACGATCAGCTCGGCATCGGCGGCGTTTGCCGCCGCCAGAACTTTTTCGAGATTGGCCGTATCCGGTTCAGGCGTCACTTCGGCAAAGACCGCAACCTCGCCCTTCAGCTCCAGCACGTCGATGCGCGAAGCGTTGAAGGCATCCGAGATGACGAGTGTGCGCCGATAGCCCTTTTCATCAGCCCATTTGCCGAGCTTTCCCGCCGTGCCGACGCCGAATTCGATCAGATGCGGCCGAACTATCGTGATCGGCGAATCCAAGCTGGCCATGAACCAGTCCTCCCTGCAAGATCTTGCGGCACTATCGTCGCCCTCTTTAATGTAAAGTTGTAAGCTGATTGTCAAGCCAGCATTCCAGCGAGCGGAATTTTTTATCATCCGATGTGCGCTCGGTCGTGCGCTTTAAGGCGGCGTTGCACGCTCGTATCGATAAAGATATCAGCGTGTTATGAAATATGTGACGATGAAAAAGGCATGTCAGACACAGCTGGTCATCATCTGTGCGGCGGCGGTGATTAATCCGACCCTGTTGTCAATTTTCCTGTCAGCAATTCCACAGCCGCTGTGATCCTGCATCCTTTCGCACGTGAGCGGATGCAGGTTTACAATTTTCCGGCCGCCGCTTTATTTACGGCAGGAATTGCGGGGCGAGGCTGATATGTTTGATGGCTCGCCGGTAGTAGGTGTAGGCAATATGGAGCGTGCCGTCACCGCCCTGGACGATCGACGGATAAGAGAATTCGCGGTTCAGCGAATCCTTCGAATTGTTGCTGAGACAGAAGCCGTCGCCGGTGTCGAGATCGATGCGATGCGCAAAGCTCCTGCCGCCATCCCTTGATATTGCCAGGCTCAGCGGCGCACGCGGCACACCCCAGACGGCCTTGCGTGCGCTGTTATCGGCAACGACGGCGGTCTCTCCAGCCTCGCCACCCTCGATTTCGTCATAAAGAGACTGGCGCCGTGCATCCGACATGGCGGCATTCGAATGGTTGTAAACCATTGCGATTGCTCCGTCATTCAGGATTGTGGCCTGGATCGAGGAGTTGTTGTTCGGCAATTCGGCGGGCTCGGGCGCACTCCAGGTCTCGCCGCCATTGGAGGATCGGCTGGACAGGATGTTTTCGGCGAAACGGTTGCGGTAGAAGGCGATCATCTCGTCGCCGCCAAGCGGCAGGATGTTCATATGCACCGCGCCGATACTGTCTGGAATATCGCGCATCTGCCAGCTCGCGCCGCCATCACGCGACATCAGCACCGCAGCCGTATCGGCATCGCCGCTCCAGCGCTGGCCGTTCAGGCCAACGCAGCGAAAGACCGGAAGCAGCCAGTCGCCCCTGCCATTGACGACGATCTGCTGGCGAACAAAGGTGCCGGGGCTGTCGCAGAGGATACGAACCGGGCCGAAGGTCTGGCCGCCATCGCCTGAAATCCGGTATTTGACAACTGAACCGTCCTGATTTCCGGAAGTCTGCGAGGTATAGAGCAGCCATATTCTTCCGTCTGGAGCGTTGAAAATCAACGGGTTCTGTTCGGATTTCTCTGGGTCGTCGCTCATCTTTTCCGGCACGGACCAGCGCTCGGAGCCCGGCGCCAGCCGCGACATGTAAATCGAGATATCACCCATGCCCTCCATCGTGCCGCCGAACCAGACGCAGGTCAGCGTGCCGTCGGGCAGAAAGGCGAGATTTGCGGCATGGTTCTGGATGCAGGGGGAGGGCAGATAGGCATCTGCGCGGCCCCCGACAGTCGGGTGAGGAGCGATGGCCCCGGTCATCAGGGCCGGAACGGCTTCCGGAGGCAGGCCGGTAAAACTCATGACGGATCTCCTCAAGGCAGCTTGGCATAGCTTTCGGCGAGTGCAGCATAGTCGGCATCGCCGAGCGGCATCAGCGGCGCGCGTGTGCGCTTCCAGGCGGGATTGCCGGTCTTCAGCCCCACCATTGCCTTGATGGTCGGGATCTGGACGTAGGAATTGGAAAGCGTTCGATAGGCGTTGATGCGCGCTTGCGCCGCTTCGACATCGGCGGCGCGCGCCTCGTCGTGGACATGGTCGTAGACGGTGCGCAGCGAATTCGCCACGAGATTGGAGGTCGCGGTGATGCAGCCGGCACCGCCCGCTTTCAGCAACGGCAGCAGTAGCGGATCGGCACCCGCCAGCACCGAAAAACCTGGATAGGCGGCGATGATCGCCTGCATGTTGTTGAAATCACCGGCAGATTCCTTTATGCCGACGACCGTTTCCGGGAAGGCCGCAATCAGGCGCCCGATCAGCGGAATGGAAAGCGGAACGCCTGAGACCTGCGGAATATGATAGAGGATGACCTGCAAGCGGGTGTCGGCGACCTTTTCCAGCACCTGCGAATAGGCGGCGAAGAGGCCGTCGTCGGAGACACCCTTGTAGTAGAAGGGTGGCAGCATCACCACCTTGGTGACACCAAGCGACAGCGCGTGCCGGGTGAGTTCCACAGTCTCGGGAATGGCGACGACGCCGGTGCCCGGCAAAAGCCTGTCGGCAGGAATGCCGGCCTTCAGTGCTGCTTCCAGAATGGCGCGGCGCTCGGCTCCGGAGAAGGAATTGGCCTCGCCCGTCGTGCCGAGCAGCGCCACGCCATGGCATCCCTCGGCCAGCAACTGCCGGCAATGGTCGGTGAAAAGGGCGAAATCCGGCCTATTGTCTGCCGTCAGCGGCGTTGCGGAGGCGCTGAAAACGCCGGTAATCCTGTGCTGGCTCATTTCCGCCCTCCTCGGCGCGTCCTGTCTTGCCGATCCGTGTTCGAACCGGGGGCTGCGCGTTCCAATTGTCATCCGTCTGTCGCGATGGAGTGCAAAGAACTTTTATATTGCCGCGCTTTTGTCAAGAAGACAAAATGCCGTGACCCCGCTGCAAAAAGTTATCTATCTGTTATAACTTATATATTTTCAGGAGAAAATTTTGTTCGAACTGAAAATGCGATTTTTTGTTGACATATTTACAATAACGAGAGAACGATACGGAACGGATTGTGCTGCGCCTGGCAGGTGCAGGGAGAGCGCTGCCGAATTCACTCTGGGAGGAATGCCATGTCTGATCAATCGGATAAAACCAATATATCACGCCGTAACGCGCTGAAGCTCGGCCTTGCAGCCGGCGTCGGCCTCACCGTATTCGGGATGAATGCCCGCATCGTCATGGCCGATGAAGGCCAGGTCCTGAAGGTCGCAAATCCGGCCTTCGACCAGGACTGGTCGCCGCTGCGCGGTGGCGGCAGAACCTTCCGCTGGAATTCCATCTGGTGGGCATCGCCGATGTATTTCGACAGCGAAGGCAATATCAAGCCCTACGTCTTCACCAGCTGGGAATCGGCCGACAACACCGTATGGACCTTCAAGATCGATCCGAAGGCTGTCTTCTCCGACGGCAGCAAGATCACCTCGGCCGATGTCAAGGGATCGTGGGAAGTCTCCTCGATGCCGAACACCAAGAACCAGCGGGCCGACCAGGTGCTGAGCAGGGTCAAGGGTTACGCCGAAATCGCCGCCGGCTCCGGCAACGAGCTGACAGGTGTCGCGACACCCGACGAGGGAACGGTCGTCGTGACGCTGGCTGCTGCAGACCCGATCTTCTTCATGCGCCTGGCAAACCATATCGCGCCGATCACCAAGGCGTCGCAGTCGCGCGGCAGCGACGGCGAGGAGATCATCGATTGGTACAAGCCTGACAGTAAGCCAGTCTTCTCGGGTCCGTTCAAGCTGACCAGCATCGACATCGATGCCGGCAAACTCTCCTTCGAGCCGAATGAGAACTTCTTCGGACCGAAGCCAAAGCTTGCCCGTATCGATATCACCTCGATCGAGGACAATGTCACCGCGACGTCGCTGATCAAGTCGGGCGAGTTCAACGCCCATACCGAACTGATCACCTCGACCATTATCCAGGATCTCGGCCCGGAATTTTCCGCCGGCCCGCTGATTCCGACCAGCCAGCACTTCTGGTTCAACATCTCCCGTGCGCCGATGGACGATCCGAAGGTTCGTCAGGCGCTGATCATGGCCGTCGATCGCGATGGCCTGTTCAAGGCTTCCTATCCCGACGGGCCGCACAAGAAGGCGGACCAGATCCTCAACTCGGTCCCGGGTGCGGAGAATTCCGGCTTCGAGCCCTATCCCTACGATCCGGCGGCTGCCAAGAAGCTGCTTGCGGAATCGACCTATGGCGGCCCGGAGCGCCTGCCGAAGATCCTGTTCGTCGGCATCTCGGGGCCAGCCATTCAGGCTGCCGCCCAGTTCATTGCCGAGCAGTGGCGCCAGAATCTCGGCATCACTGCCGTCGACATGAAGCCGCAGCAAGATTCCTATGCGGGTCCGGATCAGAACTCGGTCCAGATCTTCCGCGACGACGTCGGCACCCGCGTGCCGGATGCCGTCTCCTATCTGGCGGGCAGCATCGCCTCGACCTCGTCGAACGCGCAGAACAAGCTCGGCGGATACAAGAACGACAAGGTCGACAGTGCCCTTGCCGAGGCAACGACCAAGGCTGCGGATGATCCGCAGCGCATTGCTCTCGCCCAGGAAGCCCAAAAGGCGTTCCGCGAGGATTGGGCCTTCATTCCATGGTATTCTCAGGCGATGTCGCGCTGGGCCACCAAGGAGGTCAAGGGAAGGAGGTCAAGGG